>JAUVQZ010000275.1 GCA_030597865.1 Pseudomonadota bacterium
AAGGAGAAGTCATGGATAACGCTACCGCCGAGGAAGAAGAGGGCGGCCAGCACCATGATGGAGGTCAGCGACGTAACAAAGGTCCGGCTGAGCACATCATTGATGGAGAGGTTGATAACCTGGCTGAAATCCATCTTCATGTCCTTGCGCATATTTTCACGTATTCGATCAAAGACAACCACCGAGTCGTTGAGTGAGTAGCCGGCCAAGGTCAGAAGGGCTGTGACAATAAGCAGGGTTATCTCAATATTGAGCAGATAGCAGATGCCGAGCACCACAATAACGTCGTGGAAGGTGGCAAGGGCAGCGGCAAAACCAAAACTGAGATCAAAGCGCAGGGCCAGATAGCAGATTACGCCGATGAGGGAAATAATGATGGCCTGGATCGCCTTGGTGCGCAGCATTGCACTGACCGATGAACCGATTTCTGACTGGCTCTCCAGGGTAAAGTTGTAACCGGAAAGATTGTCAGCCAGAAGCTTGCTCACCGTAATTGCGTCTGTGCCCACGACCTCTGAGGACTTCTTTATTTTAACGATAATCCGGGTGCCGTCGTCCACGGGTTGCAGGTCGTAACCGGTGAGAACCCGACGGACTTCACCAAGGCTAAAGGGTTTGTCCGCCTTATATTGGAGCATGGCGCCGCCGGAAAAATCAACACCAAGGTTGCCCTTGCCGCGCATAAGCTGGACCCCGGCAACAAGGCCGAGGATAACCAGGAGACCAGAGGCCATGAAGGTGAATTTCCGTATGGCCATAAAGTCAATATTCGGCCGTTTGAAGATCTCTAAGAAGGAGATGTGTTTAAGGAGATTTTTTTGGTAGAGGTAATCGTAAACCAGGCGGGTGGCAAAGAGGGTGGTAAAGAGGTTGAAGGCGACGCCCAGGGAAAGGGTTACCGCAAAACCTTTAATGGGGCCGGTGCCAAAGATGAATAGGGCCAGGGCGGTGATAAGGGTGGTGACCTGGGAGTCGACAATGGTCCAAAATGCCTTGTCATAGCCCCCTTCAACGCCGGACCTGGTTGATTTGCCAAGGGCAAACTCCTCGCGCATCCTCTCAAAGATAAGGACGTTCGAGTCCACCGCCATGCCGATGGATAGAATGATGCCGGCGATGCCGGGCAGGGTCAGGGTGGCCTGCAGGGCAGCGAGACCGGTGAAGATAAAGAGAACGTTGAGAAGCAGGGCAAAGGTGGCGATCACCCCGGAGAGGCGATAGTAGAACACCATAAACATGAGAACCATGGAGGTGCCCAGCAGGCCCGAGGCCACCCCCTTTTTAATGGAGTCATCGCCAAGGGAGGCGCCCACGGTCATCTCCTGGACAATGTCAACAGGGGCAGGCAGGGCTCCGACCCGCAGGACAATGGCCAGGTCATTGGCGTCCTCATAGGTGAATGAACCGGTGATCATGGCGCTGCCGCCCATGATTTTTGACTGGATATTGGGGGCCGAACGCACCACCCCGTCAAGGACAATGGCCAACCTCTCATTGATATGCTTGCCGGTGACATCACCGAAAACCTTTGCACCACGGCCGGTAAGATCAAGGCTGACGTAAGGCTCGTTGAAGTTGCCACCAATACGGACCTGGGCATCCTTGACCATCTCGCCGGTCATCAGGACCTGGGTTGCCAAGAGCAGGGGAGTGGTCCGTTCTATGCTGGTTTCTGGGTCAACTTCTTTTTCAAAATAGATCTCTGTGTCATCGGGGATCTGATGCCTGAGGGCGGCATTAAGGATGGCGCTGGACTGGTTATTCTGCCACTTGCCGGCATTAATCGCCTGGCTGATAAGGCCGGGCAGGGAGGCCGTGCCAGGCCCGTCAACCAGCATGAACTCAAGCTGGGCTGTCTTGCCGATGAGGTCTTTGGCACGGCCGGGATCCTTGACCCCGGGGAGCTGGACGATTACCTCATCCTTACCCTGGCGGAGGATGACCGGCTCGGTGACGCCAAATTGGTCAATACGGTTACGGATAATTTCCAGGGATTGGTTGACCGCATTATTATTGATGAATTTAACCCGTTCGTCGGCCAGGCTGAGTAAAATACGTGGGAAGTCACCCCCCTCCTTGATCTCCATGGTCAGATCAGGGAAATCATCCTCAACCATGGTCTTGATGTCGGGAAGGGAGCTTTTGTTGGGCAGGGTGAAGAGGACCCTGTGGGGGTCGCCCGAGGCCATCTTGACCACGGTAATCTTCTTTTCTTTGAGTTGGGTTTTCAGGTCGTCGGTGGCAAAGTTAAGGGTGTTTTCTATGGCCTTGTGGAGATTCACCTTGAGAACAACATGCATACCGCCCTGCAGATCCAGGCCCTGGCTCAGTCCTTCCGGGGCCAGATACTTTTTCCACCAGCCCGGCACACCCGAATACACAGAGGGCAGAATGGTCACTGCGGAATAGGCAACAAGAAAGAAAAGAAGGGTAAATTTCCACTTAAGACTCTTATGCATATAAAAACTCCATGAAAGTATGGCTGCCGCCTGGGGTGCAAATATTGGGTGCCTGTAAAACCCGATGGCTGAAGACGTATGTGAAGCTGTTGATTGTGATCGTAACCTGTTGTTTTTCAGCCATTTAGGTGGGGTGTCTGTGCCGGGGGTTGCGTGGCGGAAATAGGGGCTGAAAATGTCGCGAGATTATACCCTACCGGACAGGGATGTCAAACG
>JAUVQZ010000255.1 GCA_030597865.1 Pseudomonadota bacterium
AAAGGGTATTGATCAGGCCAAGGAAATCATTCTACTGCTTCGGCGGATAAATCATTAAGGCATTGGCCACAATCACTCTTCGACAAGCTCAGAGAGCAGCCCGGGCTGGTCAGAAAACAGCTTGGGTTGCCGCAAAGATAGGTCCCGGAGCCTGTCGAAGGATCCCCATCATGAAAGAACGTTTACAAAAAACATTGGCCCAGGCCGGAATCTGTTCCCGCCGGGCTGCTGAAGAGCTGATCCGCACCGGCCAGGTTAGCGTGGATGGCCAGGTGGTTACCGAGATGGGCCTTAAGGTTGACCCCAAACGCCAGAAAATCGTGGCCCAGGGCAAACCTGTCGGGTTTTCAGAAAAAAAGGTGTATGTCCTACTGAACAAGCCGGAGGGCTATGTAACCACCCTGGATGACCCCCAGGGGCGCCCCATTGTCACATCCCTGGTCAAAAAGGTGCCGGAACGCATTTTCCCAGTGGGACGCCTCGATTTTGAGAGCAAGGGCGCCTTGATCCTCACCAACGATGGCGACCTGGCCCAACGGGTTCAGCATCCGAGTTTTGAGGTGAACAAGACCTATGTGGCCAGGGTGACCGGCAAGCCAACCACGGCGGCGCTCAGCCAGCTTGAAGGAGGAGTGGAGGTGGAGGGCCGCCTGACCGCACCGGCCACCCTCAAGGTGCGCAAATCCACCGCCAAAGAGTCTGTGATAGAAATCACCATCCATGAAGGGCGCAAACGCCAGGTCCGCAAAATGTTTACCGCCATTGGCCACCACGTTAATGAGCTGACCCGTATCTCCTATGGCAATCTCAAGCTTGGCTCACTCGCTCCGGGGAAATTCCGCTTTCTCTCCAAATCTGACATTGCCCGTATTTTCAAAAAAGGGAGAAAATCCCCTCCCACCCGGAAGCGGGGCATGGTCAGGGGGCAACGGCCCTCTCCAAAAAAGAGAAAGAAACCGGGTAAATAGCCCATTGCAACCTACTTTCCACCTCCCTGGCCCCACCCATCTAACTCGCAAGAAATCGCCAATTTACAAGCCCTTACACACCATTGCGACATAGATCACCCTAACTCTCTGTTAATTGGTCATTCTCGCCCTCTATTTTCCGCTTTACTTTCAAATAAAGGTCATTATACAATCTACTTTGCCTGGGGGGAATCAACCCCCTCTGCCGGAGAGACCATATTCGCCATTAACAATGAGGCAGCACGAAAACTGCCCATTATCCGTTTTTTTGCAGGAGAACACCATGAACAAGTCTGAATTAATCGAGGCAGTTGCCCAAGAGATGAGCATGACACCCAGAGAGGCAAGCGATGTTGTGGGTACCATCCTCGACTCCATGTGTGACACCCTTGCCAAAGGAAATACTATTGAGATACGGGGCTTTGGCAGTTTCGTGATAAAAGATTATGGCTCCTATCTGGGCAGAAACCCAAAAACAGGCGAAAAGATTAAGGTGCCGCCCAAGCGCCTGCCCTTCTTCAAGGTGGGCAAGGAACTGCGCGAGCGGGTCAATTCCAAGCTAAAATACGGTTCCGCCTGATCAACACCCGCTTGATATTATTCACAAAAAGCCCTGATAGCCACACGCTATCAGGGCTTTTTTATGTTCAGCACGGATTACCGTGCTGAACATAAAAAAAGGCGGTATGGAACGATTCCATACCGCCTACGGGCCCGAAACCAGGGGAAGTTCCGGCGGAGAAAGACTACCTGATCAAAGGAACTAGAACTTGAAGCGGGCACCAGCCATGGTGGTCTGGATATCGTTTACGTCAACGGCGGCATATACGGCAGCCGTACGATCCAGCTCAAAGTTGCGGAAACCGAGGTAGAACTCGGTGTTGATATCCGTGACCTTCTGGACAATCTGAAGGCCGTAGACGGTTCCCTCATCCTTCTCGTCTGAGAAATCATCGAACACGCCATAGTCAACAGAGACAGCGGTTGAGCCACAGGAGAAGGCCTTGAACTTATACCCCACCTTGAAATAGGTGTAGGAGGCGTCATCACGGCTGGTAGCTGGGGTGGGGTCGTCATACTCGGCATTACCACCGGCAAGGGTGAAGTTGAGGCCGAAGTCAAACAGCACAGAGGCGGAACCGCTTATTCTGTTGCGGGGATCATCGCCCTCCCCCTCATAGGCATAACCAAGGCCTGCCTTCACCTCGACAGGGGCAAATTTCTTGTGGTAGGTAAGGGCGATATCACTGTAGTTTTCTTCCGCTGCAGAGGCAGAAATGGTCAGACCGGCAAAGGAAGGGCTGTCATAACGGATCATGTCCTGTCTGCCGCCATCAAGATGATTGAAGACATCGCCGACATCTGTGATTGTTGCAGGGTCCGTGGCTGGCAAGATTTCGGTATATGCAGCATCGTTGTCATCCCAGAACTTAAACCCCGCGCCGCTGATCTTGATATGCGAATAGCCGATCAGAGTGGTGCCGGAGAGATCCTTTTCGGCAATGCCGTCCGTGGCGGTGGAGCCATGGCCAAGGGTGATCTTACCGGCATTCTTATGCTTGACCCAGGCCTTCATCTGGCGCTTGGCGAACGTATCGCTGGAAGCGCCAGTATCGGTCATGGAAACCTTGTTGGAATCGTTTGTCTGGTACTCTCCCTCAAACTGGGCACCGGCGGAGAGGTTGCCTGTGCTCCTGGTCTTGGCCTTGATGCCGATCCGGGTGGAAGAGGCATCGTTATCAACAAACAGAACGTCATCAGCCTCACCGTCATCAGCGAACATAACCGCCTTGTTCACCTGGCCGTAGAGGGTCACATCAATTTTCTTTTTGGCGGCGCTGATCAGATTGCCGCCACTGGTATCCCCCAGTTTCTTTTCCAGGGCCTCAAGACGATCCATGACACCCTGATCGGCGGCTTGGGCCTGGCTGAACATAAACACACCGGCGATGAGTGCTGCGGAAGTGAGTACTTTTTTCATATCATTTCTCCTTGTCTCCGTTCTCCAACGGTTTTTTTTGAGGTGCCCATGGGCACATTTTTGCTTTCGCAACAAGCTACTTAAAAGATATTAAGAACATGTTACGATTGTGATACATGTGTAAAAAAATTTTGGCGAACAATGGAGAGCAGCTCCATATGTTTTCGTGTGTTTTAAACCTTTCATCTATAAACAGTGCCGTTTCAGGCTCACCTGCCTTGATCTTGCCGCTTACCCCCTGCTCTAGTTGCTGGAAAAGACTCGTAACAGCTTGCTAATACAGCAAGATTTGAGACTCCTCCATGAGGAAAGATCACAATATCATGCTGGTGATTTTAGCCAATTGCTTATAAAAGGTGGACCGGGCATGTTGTTCAATATTATTTGTGAAAATATTTACCCATCGACCGATATGATTTTTCAAAAAAATTATGCGCAATTCACGAAAA
>JAUVQZ010000114.1 GCA_030597865.1 Pseudomonadota bacterium
AGACTGGAAAAAGAGTTAATGCTTTGATATTATTTACAATAACAAACAACGATGACACAGATTATTGAACACTACCTTTCGAGGACACCTTGCGAAATCGATTATTATCGATACAGTTTCCATTTGCCTGTGAGCACCGATATAAAATGGCTCAACCGCGATTCAGCGGCAGTTAACAATATTTGCCGTTTGCGACTTCAGTTCAAAAACGACCTTGGCCTGCCTGTCGCGCAGTTGCTGCATGACCTGACCGACTTTATTCTCCAGCGCTCCGTCGACATTGCCCCAATCGTTCCCATCTCTGGTGACAAACTCCTGGATCAGATTCTGCAACGTTTCCGGATCGAGCTCCTCGTAGGGGACTGCGACTCCTTCTTCGTGCGAACCGACCGTTTTATTCTCTGACATGACTCTCCTCAACTAACATGAAAGGTGTAAAGTCCGCTTTTGGCTTTTGTTCTGTTTTAGTAATAGGGGTCAGACCACGATTTCCTGCTTAAAAAGTGAGAAGCCGATCGCTTTTGACTATTAATTCGTACAAACCCGTTTGTTTACCGCGACGATGGTATCCATCCTCCACTCCATGGAGGTCAAGGCACTTGCCTCAGGCCAGCAAAACGCCTTCTGAGAGAGTGAACAATTTTGCCTGATCCAAAAGAGGAAAGTCTTGTGTTGCCAGTTTGCGGTAAGAAACGGATGGGCCATTAAGAAAAATGGTTACATCGTCCATCTTTTCAAGCATGAGATTTCCCATGCGAAAGACATTCCATAAAATTTCTGGATTATCACTACATGCAACCAAGGTGATATTCATGATTTTCTCTTCCTGTATAAAAAATTAGATGCGAATTTTATAGTGCCATCAATGCCCTATCTTGTCCTGAGACAATCAGCTTAATGGGAGGTTTGATTCCAATTAAGGTCCGGGGATATTGGGGAGAATTGTGCACAACGGGCGCAGAACTCATAAGCACTGTCAAACATTTCCGGCTCAAAGGTCTGGCTCGTATCGGAGATCACCCGATTGTCGAGATAGACCATTATTTCCTGCTCCGCATTGGGGCAGACACCTTTCTTGCGAAAGTGTTTACAGGTCCGCGGATCTATCATCTTATTCATCTTCTCACCCTCTCCGATCAAGGTTTTCTGGTTGCCCTGTTAAGTTTAAACATGAATGATAGCACAACAACAAGGCCATATTAAATCAAAAAGAAATGGCGCGGACGACCAAATATGAATAGAAGACAATCATGAATCAACATCAGGAAATCATTGCTCGGGAGCTACAGATTAAGGGCGGCCAGGTGGCGGCTGTTGCCAGTCTGTTGGATGACGGTGGCACGGTGCCCTTTATTGCCCGCTACCTCAAAGAGGCCACGGGCCTGCTGGATGAGATGCAGATCACTGCGGTCCGGGACCGGTTGCTGCAGCTGGCTGAACTGGACAAGCGGCGGCAGGCGATCATTACCTCCCTGACCGAGCGCGACCTGCTGGACCCGAAGCTGCAACAGGCAGTCCTTACGGCACCCAGTCTGACTGTCCTTGAGGATATCTACCTGCCCCACCGCCCCAAGCGGCGAACGAGAAGCATCATTGCCATGGAAAAGGGCCTGGAGCCGCTGGCCCGCGCCATCTTTGGGCAGAATCAGGCGCCTCTTAAAGCAGAGAAATTCATCAACCCGGCAAAAGATGTCTCCGGCGTGGATGAGGCTCTGGCTGGAGCCCGCGACATTATTGCCGAATGGATCAACGAAGATTCTGCGGTTCGGGCCGGGCTGCGGCAGCTCTTTAGCCATAAGGCCCTGATCACCTCCAAGGTGGTCAAAAAGAACCAGGAGGCGGGCAGCAAATTCCGCGACTATTTCGCCTGGCAGGAACCGGCAGCCAAGGCGGCTGGCCATCGGTTGCTTGCCATGTTGCGCGGCGAAAACGAGAAGGTGCTGACCCTGGCCGTGCGCCCCCCGGAAGATGCGGCCTTTGCCCTGTTGCGAAAAAAATATGTGAAGGGCAGCAGTGCCGCAGCTGAGCAGGTCAACCTTGCTGTGCAGGACAGCTATAAACGGCTCCTTGCTCCGTCCCTGGAAAACGAGCTGCGCACCAAGCTCAAAGAGCAGGCGGATCAAGAGGCGATCAAGGTCTTTGTCGATAATTTGCGGGAGTTGCTGCTGGCCTCGCCCCTGGGCCGCAAACGGGTTATGGCCCTTGATCCGGGTTTTCGGACCGGCGCCAAGCTGGTCTGCCTGGACGCCCAGGGCCAGCTCCTGCACTTCACCACCATCTATCCCACCATGTCTGCCAAACAGAGCCAGGAGGCAGGCTCGATCGTCAGCGACCTATGCCGCAAACACAAAATTGAGGCCATTGCCATTGGCAACGGCACTGCCGGTCGGGAGACTGAGGCCTTTGCTCGGGCTTTGGGCCTGGGGCCGGAGATAATCATCACCATGGTGGATGAGAGCGGTGCCTCGATCTACTCGGCCTCGGAAACGGCCCGGGCGGAATTCCCCGACCATGACCTCACCGTGCGCGGTTCTGTCTCCATTGGCCGCCGCCTCCAGGACCCTTTGGCTGAACTGGTGAAGCTTGACCCCAAGGCCATTGGCGTTGGCCAATACCAGCATGACGTCAATCAGACGGCCCTCAGAAAGAGCCTGGACGACACGGTGGCAAGCTGTGTAAATAATGTCGGCGTGGAGCTCAACACGGCCAGCGCCGAGTTGCTGGCCCATGTCTCCGGCCTGGGGCCGGTGTTGGCCCAAAACATTATCACATACCGGAATGAAAATGGCCCCTTTGCCAGTCGAAAAAAGGTGCTGAAGGTGGCGCGTCTGGGGGCCAAGGCCTTTGAGCAATGCGCCGGTTTTTTACGGATCCAGGGCGCTAAAAACCCCCTGGATGCCAGCGCCGTTCATCCTGAGCAATACCGGATCGTCGAGCAGATGGCCAAGGATTGCGGCTGCAAGGTCATTGATCTCATCGAAGACCAGGAGATCAGGGGGAAGATCGACATCAAGCGCTATGTCAGCGCTACCGTGGGTCTGCCGACCTTAAACGATATCATCAGCGAGCTTGCCAAGCCGGGCCGCGACCCCAGGCAGTCCTTCAGCGTATTCTCCTTTGCTGAAGGGGTTAACAGTATGGATGACCTGCACGAGGGCATGCGGCTGCCTGGTCTTATCACCAATGTCACCAAATTCGGGGCCTTTGTCGATATCGGCGTCCACCAGGATGGCTTGGTTCACATCAGTCAACTGGCCGACCGCTTTGTCAAGGATCCAGGCGACGTGGTCAAGGTCCGCCAACAGGTAATGGTCCGGGTGCTTGAGGTTGATGCCAAGCGCAAAAGGATTTCGCTTTCGATGAAGGAAGGATGAAAATAATGGAAAATACAGATGCAATTACCAATTTATTGAAACAGCATAAGGCTGATATTTCTGCAGTGAAGGCCAACAAGATCCTGGTGGCTCTTGGGCTGCTCTTGGAAAAAGAACGGCCCAGTTCCAAATATGCCGGTAAGATGAAAAAGTACAAGGCCCTGAGCGACCAGGGACTTGAGTACGGGGTAAATGTCGAGAACCCAAACAGTCCGGGCCAGACCACTCCGCATTATTTCATCGATACCTTTGAGCAGTTACTGGTGTTGATCCAACAAGGGGTGAAATAAGATTCATCATGAATTGCCATGAAATTTGGATGAGTTGCCTCTCTTGCTCCATAGTTTCCCAATTCAGCCCTGAACAAGCAGGGAGTTGGGCAAGGGAAAGAGCATTATGGCATGTCTGCCCCTCACCCTAACCCTCCGGAGTCTCCCTTCGGTCGCTTACCTCCCCGAGGAGAGGGGACTAAAAGCTCCCTCGCCCCCTTGGGGAGAGGGTTGGGGTGAGGGGAATGTTCGGTTAACCAGACAAGGTCTTATCCCCGCCACAGTAAAAAGAAACAAAACACTTTAACGACGCATAGCGTCATTTCGGCAAAGGTGACACCCACTAGGAGGCTGTCCGAGAATAGCTCGCCGACTTCAAAGCTGGAGAAGTTTGCCCATTTTTCCGCTAATTTTCGTCTAATAGCGCAGCTATTGCCCGAAAATGATCGAAGAACTGGTCTAAATTTTCCAACTTTTCGCTACGACTTCTATTCTCGGACAGCCTCCTAGTCCGTGATGAAACTTAAATAAGGACCACTCCCCCCATGAATAACATACCCCGAAGCGACATTAAACCCGGTCTCCAGGTTGCCATCGTCCTCAAACAGGACCAGCGCTCCGGAAAACTCACGACAGGCATTGTCAAAGATATTTTGACCAAATCCCCCAGCCATCCCCATGGCATCAAGGTTCGCCTGGAAGGCGGGGCAGTGGGGCGGGTCAAAAAGATTGGAGAGGTATAATGGCCCAGCCATGGCGGGTAGTTGACAGTATTGATACCGATGAGGGCCTTCTCGATCTCCGCCAGCGGGGCGAGCGGGATTTTCTGATCACCATTGATAACCGGGTGCTGATGAACTCCTCGGCCAATATGTCCGAGATCGTCCTGTCGGAGCTGGCCTGTGCGCCCCTGAAGGATAAAAAGAGGCCCCGGGTACTGGTGGGTGGCCTGGGCATGGCCTTCACCCTGAAGGCGGCCCTTGATAATCTGCCGGCTGATGCCGAGGTGGTGGTGGCGGAACTCAACCCGATCATGGTCACCTGGTGCCAGGGGCCTATTAGCCATTTAACCGGCAACGCCGCCAGCGACCCGCGGGTGACGGTGGTGATTGCTGACGTGGCCCAGGTTATCCGTGATGCGGCCACCAAGGGCAAGGGGCAGCGCTTTGATGCCATCATTCTTGACCTGTACGAAGGCCCCTATGAGGGCGATAAGGGCCGGGGCGCCTATCTCTACGGCAAGAAGGCCCTTGCAACAAGCAATGCGGCCTTGACGGCGGGCGGCGTCTTTGCGGTGTGGTCCGAAGATCCGGACAAGGCCTTTGAAAAACGACTGCAGGCTGCCAAGCTCCCCTTTAACCGCCAACGGCCGGGCCGGGGCGGGCGCCGCCATGTGGTTTATATCGCCAGGAAAACGGCCAAGGGATGAAAAAGATATCCGGCATTATTGTTGATCCTGTGGCTCGCAGGCAATTCCCAGGGAGTCTGGTTATTGACCAGGGCTGTATTGTTGACATTATGGCTGAGCCTGAGGCCAAAGGCCCCTTTATCCTGCCGGGGTTGATTGATTCCCATATCCATATTGAAAGCTCCATGCTGACCCCGGCCGCCTTTGCGGTAAAGGCGGTGAGCCACGGCACCGTGGCCGTGGTGGCAGACCCCCATGAGATCGCCAATGTCCTTGGCATCCCTGGCATTGACTTTATGATCGACAGCGGTGGCCAGGTGCCGCTGAAGTTTTTTTTCGGTGCCCCCTCCTGTGTACCGGCCACCGCTTTTGAAAGCTCCGGGGCCAAGCTTACGGCCCACGATGTGGCTGAGCTGCTTAGGCGGGACGACATCGCCTTTCTGGCCGAAATGATGAATTTCCCCGGTGTCATCGGCCAGGATCCGGAGGTCGTGGCCAAGTTACAGGCCGCCGCCAAGATGGGTAAAAAGGTGGACGGGCACGCCCCGGGCTTGCATGGGCCTGATCTGAAGGCTTACCTGCAGGCAGGGATCAGCACCGATCATGAATCCCTCAGCCTGGAGGAGTGTTACGAGAAGCTGGCCCTGGGTATGAAAATCCAGCTACGCCAGGGCTCAAGCGCCCGTAATCTTGATGACTTGCATCCGCTCATCACCAGTCACCCGGGGCAATGCATGTTATGCACCGATGACCTGAAGCCGGCTGACCTGGCCCGCGGTCACATAAATCTACTGATCCAAAAGGCCCTCAGTCTGGGCCATGATCTCTTTGACATTCTGCAATGCGCCTGCGTTAACCCGGTGCGCCATTATCAGCTTGGCGTCGGTCTGCTGCAAAAGGGCGATCCGGCTGATTTTATCATGGTTGATGATCTTGATGACATGGAGGTCAGCGCCACCTGGATCAATGGCGAGATGGTCAGCGCCAAGGGCCATGCCCTCTTTCAGGCCAGCCAGGCAAGGGCGCTCAACCATTTTAAGGCCGCCCCCATCACGGCCGAGGATTTAGTGGTTAGATCAAGGGGGGCGCAGATGAAGGTGATTGAGGTGACTGACGGCCAGATTGTCACCGGCGCAGGCCGTTACCCCGTGCCAGCAAACAGCACCATTGTCGAGGCTGATCCGCAAGGGGACGTACTGAAAATTCTTGTCCAGAACCGCTATAAACCAGCGCCCCCTGCCATTGCCTTTGTTCACGGTTTTGGCCTTAAGCAGGGGGCCATGGCCTCCTCCATTGCCCACGACTCCCATAACATCATTGCTGTGGGCTGCAATGACAAGGACCTGACCCGGGCCGTTACCCTGCTCCATGAATGCGGCGGCGGGATCAGTTTTGTGGATGGGGAAGAGGAGAGGAGGGTGGCGCTGCCGATAGCCGGTCTCATGGGCTTTGGCAGCTGCCAAGAGATGGCCCAACAGTACAGCGAGCTTGAGCACAGGGTCAAGGAAAACGGCTGCCAGTTGCAGACGCCCTTTATGACCATGGCCTTTCTGGCCCTGCCCGTGATTCCATCCCTGAAAATCACCGATCTGGGTCTCTTTGACGTGGAGAGATTTGAACTGACGGATCTCTTTGTGTTCAATGGGCATATGCCCCAATGCTGGGAAATGTGACCAATTAAACCACCGGGGCCATCGCATTCTTCGCACGTGCCAGACGTTGTCTCTCCCAGGACTCTGCTCCTTATAAACCGCCCCTCTCTCATCATTACGCAAAGAGCATTTGGCCACTGCCAAGCGTTCTTGGGTCTATTTAATGATAAATGCTATTTCGAGACCTGCCTCCTGCTGCTAATACAGATTGTCGTGGCTCTCAACCCAAGGTGGGACGGTGATCCAAGTCTGTCCAGGGCAGGAAAAATTGCTCTATCCCTGTTTTCTCCCAACGTGCCCTGCTGAGTGCATCACCGCATGTCCCCTTTCCTGAAAAAGGAACGAGAAGATCCGCTTTCACGGAATTTCCCAAAGAGCAAATAAGTATTTAAGAATTTTCTTTATCCTAACGCCCTGATATATAAACGATTTTTTTCCCTCTGGTAAAGCTCGGCAAGGCGCGCAAATTGCTAATTACAAAACGAGGATAGTGCGGAGGCGATTAAATCGTCTTGTCATAAATGAAGACCCGGAGGGGAAAAATGAAAAAGTCGAAAGTAACGTTACTAGGGTTTGCTGTGGGCATCGCGGCTTTGATGTACGGCCAATCTGCAAGCGCTGCACTTATTGTCGGAACTCCAAGCCCATCGCTTACCCCAACATTCGGGACATTGATCGATTTTGATGACCAGGCCAGCGGTACAGCGATAAATGCCACGGATTATCTCTCTCTGGGTGTGGCTTCTATCACCGAGACTGAGGGGCTTGGCTTTTTTGGCCGTTATAGCGGCTCCCAAAGTCAGCCAAACTATATTGGCACAGGTGTGGGCGGAGAACGCGGCACTGACGCAAGTCTGGGCTGGGACGGCACCATCCTGATTGAGTTTGTCGATTTTGCCAGCATGGTTGGTATTGGTGTCGCAAATAGCGCCGGCGGGCCAGAAACTTTCAGCGTCTATGGCGCTGCCATGAATTTGCTTGAAAGTTACACGGTAACTGCTGGTCTTAATGTTTATAACGTTATTGACAGAGGAGGGTTGTTCGATATCAAATATATGCAGGTCAGCGGTGACTTTTTTGCCCTTGATGATCTGCAACATAACGCTGTGCCGGAACCGGCAACCATGCTGCTTATGGGTACAGGCCTTGCCGGCCTTGCCGGTTTCCGCAGGAAGAAAAAAGCGTAAACCTCACAGGGTGAGCATGTCTTGACAATGCACAAAAGGGCAAAGGCAGTTCGTTAGTGTCTGTCCATAAATGGTCTTTTCGCCGTATCTCAGCGTCTTGCTCAAAAAATAATGCTCGGAATATCATATATATGCCTGTGCTTATTTTTTTCGCAGTCCTTGATCTCCAGCTAAAATCCTCATTTCTGGACAGACACTCGTTAAGAATTGTTTTTGCCCTTTTGCATGTTGTGTACAGGGCAAGAAATGAGGAAATTATTAAACCGTACAGCGGAAGACGATGGTGTTTGACCTGTAGCCGTCCTTGGCACTGGGGATGCAGCATATACGATCAGAAGACACCACAATATACTCAATAATATCTTGCTCTACTTCTTGCCTGATTTTGATACTGCGGTGATGAACCAATTTTAGCACTTAGGTGCCCTGAAGGCGCCGAATAGGGGCGTTAATCCCCTAAGGCATGCTGGGCGTTGCCAATGGTTTCCTTGCCCCGACGCATCGAAAACTTCATTGCCAACTGCCCCAGAAGCCCTTGAGAGTTTTGTGAGCAGGACAGCCATCTTCAATGGCCTAAACAATCAAGAATATTCTTGATTCACTTACAGCTTCGGGTCAATGTTGCCAGGCCCGCCGCATTCAGGGCCGTAGCAGGTGATGTTCTTGAAATCACACACCTCGCCGCAGGCAGGGCATTTTTCAGGAGTGGAATGGTCCAGTAAAAGTGGACAGTTTTTTCATGCGGCTATTTTAGCTGCCGACCACTTTTCCATAAACTCTCTCGGGCTCAGGTTGCCCAGGAAAGAATGTCGACGAAAGCTATTGTAGAACATCTCTATATAATCAACGATATCTGACTTTGCTTGCTGCCTTGTTTCATAACTCTCTGAGTAGACTCTTTCTTTTTTCAATGAGCCAAAAAAACTTTCAGCTACAGCGTTATCCCAGCAGTTTCCCTTACGACTCATGCTGCCAAGCATTCCATGGCCAGCGATGTATTTCTTAAAGTCTCCGCTGCAATATTGGCTGCCTCGATCTGAATGGAAAATCAACCCTTCTGGTGGCTTTTGTCGCCAAACTGCCATTCTTGTCGCGTTTATCACTAAATGACGGTCGATCTTTTTACCCATCGCCCAGCCAACTACT
>JAUVQZ010000002.1 GCA_030597865.1 Pseudomonadota bacterium
CCTCCCGTAGGAGTCTGGTCCGTGTTCCAGTTCCAGTGTGGCGGATCATCCTCTCAGACCCGCTAACCATCGTAGCCTTGGTAGGCTCTTACCCCACCAACTAGCTAATGGTACGCAAACTCATCCAAATGCGATAGCTTCCAAGGAGAGGCCATCTTTCTTCACTTTATCTTGCGATTAAGTGAACGTATCAGGTATTAGCTAACCTTTCGGTCAGTTATTCCAGACACCTGGGTAGATTATCTACGTGTTACTCACCCGTGCGCCACTTTAATAAGTTCTCCGAAGAAAACCGTTCTCGTTCGACTTGCATGTGTTAAGCACGCCGCCAGCGTTCGTTCTGAGCCAGGATCAAACTCTCCAGTTTAAAATATCAACCAGATTATCTAACCTTGGTTATTCTCAAAAATAAATTACAAAGTATTTCAAAACCTTAAATATCCCCCCTTGTTATTTATTAACAGGGATATCCAGGGTCCTTTAATTTATCTACTACTATTCAGTTTTCAAAGATCGATTCCACACTCGAAGTGTGTCCCAGACTCCGTCTGAGCAAGCCGCACAATTAACTAAATTTTTTGAATCCAGTCAATACTTATTTGCAACTTTTTTTTACCGCTCCCCGCCGCGAAATGACCAGCCGAACTGTGTCTTCCCGCTGCAGAGAGCGACAACCTAATGGAACCCCCACACCTTGTCAAAGGTTTTTTTGAAGGTAATTATGGCAAAGATGGACACTGCAAAAAAATCCCGCGCTAAAACAGGCAGATATTCTCGCAGCCCATCCTGCTTTTTATCCCGTAAAATCCCGCTGAAACAGCTTTGCCCATCCGCCCCTATCTATTAATAGTATCCGCCATACATCCTGCCCCAAAGCCGTTATCAATATTTACCACTGCTATTCCAGGAGAGCAGCTGTTGAGCATGCCAAGCAGGGCGGCCAGGCCGCCAAAACCGGTGCCGTACCCCACACTGGTCGGCACCGCGATCACCGGCGTCGACACCAGTCCTGCCACCACGCTGGGCAGTGCACCCTCCATGCCGGCAACCACCACCAGAACACGGGCCTGCTTGATTTTGTCGAGACTGGCATAGAGGCGATGGATGCCGGCCACCCCCACATCATAGATGGCATCCACCCTATTGCCCAGACACCAGGCCGTGATCCGCGCCTCTTCCGCAACACTCATATCGCTTGTACCGGCGCTGACCACTGCCACGACACCGTTTTCATTGAGATCTTCCTTTTGAGGAGGGCGGGCCACCAACATCCTTGCCTCCTCAAAATACTGCACCTCAGCTATTTCGCCCTCTATGTCCCGGGCCTTGGCCTGATCAACCCTGGTGGCCATGACAACCCCTGGCCTTTCAAGCATTGCCCCCATGATTCCACAGATCTGCTTGGCCGTCTTGTTCTCGCCGTAAATGACCTCTGGCCTGCCGGTCCGCAGGACACGGTGATGATCAAGGCAGGCGTAACCCAAGGGGTCAGAACTTAAACCTTCAATCTTTTTTACGGCATCCTCCACCGGGCATGTCCCCGACCTGACCTGTTGCAAAAGATTTTCAATCGCTGTTTTGTCCATATCAGTATTCTCTTATACCCAGAGTAACGTTGCCTTCTTGACGGATCTTCTTTTTCGTCTAGAGTAGCATTAACTGTTGCATACCTATTGCCTGTCCATTACTGGATAGACACTAACCAGTCTCATCATCATATAATAGAAGCAGACCATAATAGATAAATCCTGTTCCATCTAACCTGTACCCAAGCCATATGCCAACCTCATTTTCCCATCGCCCTGCCCGCCACTGGCTGCAAATTGATATCTCTGCGCCTGCAGAATTTCTTGAATATGTCAGCCATCACCTGACGCGAATCACCGGCAACGGCGTGCAGCTCCTCAGCAAGGACGGCAAGGAAACAGTCATTGGCTATCTGGAAAAGGACGATGGATACCCCAGGAGCCGCCAGGAACTTGATGCCTTTACTGCCGAGCTGAACAGCAAGCTCGACCATCCTCTGGAGCTCAGCCTCGCCACCATAGTTGAAGAAAACTGGGCCGAGAACTGGAAGGCAAACTATAAACCGAGCCGGATCACCGCCACCATCACGGTCAAACCCACCTGGGAGGCCTATACCCCCGGAGAAAAGGAGATCGTCATTGACATCGATCCGGGTATGGCCTTTGGAACCGGTCTCCATGGTTCAACCCGCCTGGCCCTTATCTTTATAGACCAGCTCTTCTCGTCCGCCGCAACACGCCCCCAAAAGGTGCTTGATGTTGGCACCGGCACCGGCATCCTGGCCATTGCCGCCGCCAAACTCGGGGCCCGGAAGGTGATGGCCGTTGACAATGACATCGACGCTGTGGTGGCGGCCCGGGATAATATAGGGCAAAACCAGGAAACGAGCCATATCCAGTGCGCAGACACCGAACTCCCAGACCTTGCTGATTCCTATGACCTGGTCATCGCCAATATCACCGCCGACATCCTCACGGAACTCTGCCCGGAGCTGGTGAAAAAGATGGCCCCGGACGGCCATCTCATCCTGGCCGGCATCCTCCAGGGAAGCCAAGCCGACAGAATCGCCCATCGCTTCCAGGCCGCCTCCCTGCACCTGGTTGCCGAGAAAACCGAGGGGAAATGGATCTCCCTGCTCTTCACCAACAATCCTGCCTCCTGAGCCATTATGCGCCGCTTTCCCATCGCCCCCATCCGGCAAGCCCAAACAACGACCCATCTTGACAGGGAAGAGTCCCGTCATATCCGCAAGATCCTGCGCCTGCAAAAGGGCGACAGGATCGAGCTCTTTGATGGCATGGGTATGGTGTACCAGGCCACCATCTCTAAAATAGGCAAAGAGGTGGAGGTCAGCATCGAATCGGGCCGGCAGAGTCTGCCCCCCCAGCCCTATATCCATCTCCACCTGGGACTTCTGAAGGGCAAAAAGATGGATTTTATCATCCAGAAGGCCACTGAGCTCGGGGTCCACGCCATCCACCCATTCACCTCGGAGTTCACCGAGGCCCGCCTCCCTAAAGGGCAGAAAACAGAGCGCTGGCATAAAATATCCCTGGAGGCCTGCAAGCAATGTGGGCGCAACTGGCCCCTTATTATCAAGGAATCTGCACCCCTCACCGAGCAGATCCAGGACCTGGCGCGGGACGCAACCTCTCTTCTGCTCTGGGAGGCTGAAAAAGAACAGGCCTTGGGCGACATCGCCCTCCCCCAAGCGTTGCAAGACCTCCACCTCTTCATTGGCCCAGAGGGGGGATTTTCACCAACAGAGGTGGCTCTCTGCCGGCAACACATGGCCACCGTCTCCCTTGGCCCCCTCACCATGCGGGCCGAGACCGCCGTTATCGCCGCCCTTTCCCTGGCCCTTTTTTTATCGGGCCGCATGCACCATAAATAATAGGAGGCAAACCATGCGCGCCGTTGTTCAACTGGTAAAAAAAGGCTCGGTGACCGTTGCCAACGACGAAACCGGCGCCATCAAGAAGGGGCTCCTCATCTTCCTCGGTGTCACCAGGGACGATACAAAAAAAGATGCCAGCTATCTTGCCGAGAAGATCGTTAACCTCCGTATCTTCCCAGACCATGGGGACAAGATGAACCTCTCCCTTGTCGACATTGACGGTGAGGCCCTCATTGTCTCCCAGTTCACCCTCTATGGTGATTGCCGCAAAGGCCGCCGCCCCTCCTACTCCAAGGCGGCAAGGCCTGAAAAGGCCAAAGAGCTCTACAATTTTTTCATCAAGCAGGTCGAGGGTCTTGGGATCCGGGTTGGCACCGGCATCTTCCAGGCCATGATGGAGGTCCACCTCATCAACGACGGACCAATCACCCTGCTCATCGACTCTCACAAAGACTTTTAGCGCCCCAGCCGGCAAGGTTCACACCGCGTCCCCTTCGCCCCTTGAAGGTCCAGGCCCAGGACATGAAAAAGGCCCAAGAATTTCTTCCTGGGCCTTGCAATAGGTGACAACAGCTCACTCGTTGGCAGATTTCACTCCATCAACTCTTTTAGATCCTCAGCCATTTTTTCATAGGTGGTATAGCCAGGATATTTTTTGACAATCCTTCCCTGCCGATTCATGAGAAACGTCGCCGGAATAGTGCCCATTGCCCCGAAACTCCGGGCAACTTCTGGTGTTCCAAGGGCGACCGGGTAATCTATCCCTATCTTTGTAACAAAATCAGAGATTTTACGCCTGTCACCCCTGTCCATGGAGATACCGATCACCGTGAAACCATTATCCCTGTTTTCATGATAAAGGCGGATGAGGGATGGAATCTCCCTTCGACATGGTGGACACCAGGTGGCCCAAAAATTAACCAAGATAACCTTGCCTTGATACTTTTCACTGCTGACAAGCTCAGCAGAGCCACCTATCCCAGGCAGTGAAAAGGCGGGCATATTTTTTTCTGCCGCCCAGACCGCTCCCGGGCCCGGCAGGGCCAGCTGGATGAACAAGAAAAACCCCAGCGCCCGCATTAGATCCCTACCCCTCATCATCCCCATGGCACCCCTCCTCACCCCCAAGACAGGGGCATTCTTATCGTGATTGATCCTCAATCTTCCCCAAGCACATCAAGCTATGGCCGCACAGCACGGACATATCCGGCCTTTCCCGCTTCATACTGGCGCTCCGGATCGCATTGATCAGAGATGGCCCAGGCGCCGATCATGCCATCACCATCCTTTTTACCAGACCAGTAGTTTCCTTCTCTATTAAGGGAGATATTACCGTTCTTGTGGAGGTCAAAGAGAAAGTTGAGGTCATAGAGCTCATAGATGGTGGGCAGACGCCAATCATCATAGCCGCCAAGGACCAACTGCTCAACAAATGCCTCTGCCTCTCTAAAACTTTTGAACCGCTTACTTCTTTCCAGCTGCCACATTTGGCCGCTGACATTATCCTGCAGGATGCCTTGGCTCAGGCCAGCGAACCGGGCGCTTTCGCCGGACTTTCCCGCACAGCCCACCACACCGGCAAACAGGGCCAACAGTAAACAGGTCATTAAACTTTTTTTCATGGTCACACCTCTTTCTATGATTTTGGAGGCAAGATCTCCTCCACCTGCCCATCTTTTCCAAACCCCAGGGCGCCGTTAAACAACCACACCCAACAGCGTGCCCAGCTGTTTACCCAAGGCACGCGCTGCAGCAATCTTATCCGGCTGCCTGCCCAGGTCCGGGATAATCTCATCGGTGATTTCTACACCTTTGCCGTGGAGCATACGTACCGCCCCTGTGCTGCAGGACTCCCCGTAACCGCAGGTAAAACAAGAGGCAGCACCTTGGGCAGCCACACTCCCCACATGCTTGATCTGATAATAGGGCAGCATCTTTTCAATCATCGCTGCCGGCACCTCGGGCTCAATACCACCGGTGCTGACGATCACCGCATATTTACCCGCCAGGGAGAGACAATCACGGTGCCGAAATTGACAGAGCCGCTCAAGGAAACAATGACTCAAGGCATTAAGGGCCGAAAAATAATTCGGCGCGCCGATCACCAAGGCGTCGGCAGCCAGAATTTTGTCCCGCAGCGGCCCCATATCATCCTTGATCTTGCAGATGTTATCCTTCACACAGCCCAGACAGGCCGAACAGGGGGCTATTTTTTTACCGGCCAAAGAAACAAATTCAACTGCGCACCCCACCGAATCCAGCACCTCATGAACCAACCGATCCGTACTCTTACCACGCCGAGGGCTGCCGGAAATACCTAAGACTCGCATGCCGCCTCCTCTGTACCAACTAGACGGTACAATTTTATGTCAAAAAAAATCACTGGCCAAGCATGGCAGCGATGACCACCAGGCACTCCTTCAGATCAGCCTGATCCTTACTTACCCGGGACATCATAATCCCCCCCTCAATGGTTGCCACGATGGTCTTGGCCATCAAGGCCGAAGATACATTTCCCAGCAACAAACTCCCCTCCCCAGCCATGGATAAATGCCGTTCAATTTCGTCAACCCAGTGGGCAAAGACGCCATGGATAACCTCGGAAAAACGGGGATTGAGATCACTCATCTCCAAGGCGGCATTACCAAAGAGACAGCCGCCGACAAAATTATTCTTTTTCTGTTCGGCAAAAATGGCCTGACAGGAATTAACCACCTTGGCACAGGGTGAATGGCCTTGAAAGGATTGGGCGAGGAACTGGAAAAATTCCTCCTTGGCATCCTCCAAGACCTCCAGGCCGATATCCTCCTTGGAGGCAAAATGGTAATAGAGATTACCCTTCTTGACCCCGCTCGCCTTGATAATGTCGCTGATGCTGGTGTTATGAAAACCATTGGCCACCAAAATAGCGCGGGTGGTCTTTAATATATGCTCCCGGGTCTTCTCACCTTTTTTCATCTGGGTCATGGAACCTCCTCGCAAAACTGACCGTTCGGTATAAAAATAACCGGGTGTAGTATTTTGTCAACAATAAATTCCCCACCCTGAAACACAAAAGCTTAACATGCTGCATTTATTGAACAATAATTGCTCAAAAAAAGACAGGCCTGGAGAGATGCCGTGCGGCCCTGTATTTATCGATTATCCTGATAGGGAAAGAGAGTACGCCAACAACGGATCATGGAGGCCTTGAGTTCAGGGTCGTCGATATCACCAAGGGACTCCTCAAACTGTGAAAAGTCGCTGACATCCGGAGGCGGCCCTGCCTGACGCAGGGGAGGCCTTGGGATCTCTTGCGGCCCATGGCCTGGAAGTTTGAGCTGAAAACGGATATCCTCCACCTCAACCGAGTCAAACTCCTTGTTAATCTTGGCCAGTAGAACGATTTTAAGAAACTGGAGCTGTTGCATCCAGACAGAGTCAGAAACATCAACCCAGAGCACCTTGCCGCGAAACTTGGCAGGGGTGGCGTGCTCGGCAATATCCTTACCCACCGCCTTGTTCCAGAAGTCAAACACCCCATGGAGCTCAAAACGGTCCTGCCACTTCCGGCGTTTTACCATGGCGCCCAGCAGGGAGCTGATATGATCGGGGGTATGTTTTCGGGCCATGGAGTTATTCGTTCGCTGGATACATAATCAAGTTGATGGCAAAGGGTTCGAGGAATCCTTAAACCATGGCGATAGCTTTAGCTATTTAACCGCCGAAGCAATATAATCTGGAAACAATGGGGATAATTGCAAAAGATATTCTTCCCTTGCCCCTTTGCCAAGAAGTAATTATAGATGGCTTCGTATTTTTTATCTCAAAAAACGTCTGGAGCAGTAGCCATAATCCCCTGCTGCCGACACGTATAGGAGTATTACCATGGGCTTTCGCTGCGGCATTGTCGGTTTACCGAACGTTGGCAAATCCACTATCTTTAATGCCATGACATCTGCTGGTATTGAGTCGGCCAACTATCCCTTTTGCACCATTGAACCCAATGTCGGCATGGTGCCTGTCCCTGACGAACGCCTTAAAAGGCTCGGCGACATGGCCAAGACCAAGAAGACCATCTATGCCCAGATGGAATTTGTCGATATCGCCGGATTAGTTGCAGGGGCCAGCAAGGGCGAGGGCCTGGGCAATCAATTCCTTGGCCACATCCGCCAGGTGGATGCCATTGCCCATGTCATTCGCTGTTTTGAGGATTCCAATATCGTCCATGTGGACGGCGCCATTGACCCCAGCCGCGACCGCGAAGTCATCAATACCGAATTGATCCTGGCCGATCTTGACACGGTGGAACGCCGCCTCACCAAGACCATAAGCCAGGCCAAGGGCGGCGACAAGCTCTTCAAGGCCCAGGTGGTTATCCTGGAAAAACTCCAAGCCCTCTTAGATGACGGCAAACCAGCCCGGCTGCTCGAAACCGATGACACCAGCGCCAAGCTCTTAAAGGAACTCTGCCTGCTCACCAATAAGCCTGTGCTCTACGTGGCCAATGTCGCGGAAGAGGACATTGCCACCGGCAATGAATGGGTCGAGAAACTCAAAAGCGAAGTGGCCGAAGAGCAGGCCCCGGTGGTGGTGATATCCGGCGCCATTGAAGAGGAACTTTCCGGCCTTGAGCCCGAGGAACAGGCAGAATTCCTGGCCGATCTCGGCATGGAAACCTCCGGACTCAACCGCCTGATCAAGGCAGGCTATGACCTTCTCGGCCTTAGCAATTATTTCACGGTGGGCGAAAAAGAGACCAGGGCCTGGACCATTAAGAAAGGGGCCACCGCTCCCGAGGCCGCCGGTGTCATCCACACCGATTTTCAAAAAGGCTTCATCCGGGCCGAGATCGTGGCCTATGACGATTTCATTGCCTCCGGCGGCGAAGCAGGCGCCAAAGACAAAGGGCTCTGGCGCCTGGAGGGCAAGGAGTATATTGTCCAGGACGGTGACTGTGTCAATTTCAGATTTAACGTCTAACTGCAGACAACAAAGGTTCCACGATAATCCGTGATGAACCTAAAAAAGGGGTGGGGGAGACCAATGTCTCCCCCACCCCTTTTTTAGGTTTAGGCAAAATGAACAACTGACAGAGCTTTACCTCTCCG
This sequence comes from Pseudomonadota bacterium, assembly GCA_030597865.1. Classification (GTDB taxonomy): domain Bacteria; phylum Desulfobacterota; class Desulfobulbia; order Desulfobulbales; family SURF-16; genus BM506. The sequence continues at coordinate 8,515 of JAUVQZ010000002.1, forward strand.
CCCACTACATTGCTCAACCAAGACCAAAGATATTGCTGCCACTGGTGGCGGCGCGCTGATTACCGGATTTTTTGGCAGGACGGCGCTGGGCCGAGGTGTTCTTGCCCTTGGCAGCGGAGCGTGCCTTGCCACTGCCACCTGAACGACGGCTGGACGTTTTTTTCCTGGCAGCACGCTGGGGGTTGGCAGGACGGCGCGGTTGACGCGGTGGGCGCGCCTCCTCCACCTCATCCTCCAGGGCAAAACCATCCACCGTAAGTCGGTCAATGGACCGGCCCTGAAGACGCTCAATGGCCCTGACCATGGTATGGTCGTCATGGCCGATGAAGCTCACGGCGCGACCGCTGCGTTGGGCGCGGCCGGTGCGGCCGATTCGATGGGTATAGGCCTCGGCGGTTGCGGGCAGGTCAAAGTTAATCACCTGACCCACCAGGGAAACATCAATGCCGCGGGCCGCGATGTCAGTGGCGACAAGCACGGTAAAATTGCCGTCACGGAAACCCGTAAGGGCACGCTGCCGTTGGTTTTGCGACATATTACCCTGGAGATCGGTGGCCTTGAGCCCTGCCCTGTTGAGCTTCTTGGCCAGGTTTTTGGCGCCGTACTTGGTACGGGTGAAGACAAGGGTGGAGCCGTCAGTGGTTTCCTTGATGAGATGCAGGAGTAAGGCGGTCTTCTTCTTTTGGGCCACCGGATAGAGTGCTTGGCTGATCAACTCCAGGGGCTGTTCAAGTTTGATCCGCACCTCCACCGGGTTGGTGAGGGTTTCATCGGCCAGTTTACGGATATGACCCGGCATGGTGGCGGAAAAGAGCAGGGTCTGCCTCTTGCGCGGCAGGTGCTTGAGGATGCGACGGATATCAGGGAAAAATCCCATGTCAAACATCTGATCCGCCTCGTCAAGGACCAGGCTCTCCACCTTACTCAGGTCAAGATCATGACTGTTAAGATGGTCAAGGAGGCGGCCCGGACAGGCGATGACCACCTCAACGCCGCGTCTAAACTCCTGCACCTGTTTGCCCTTGCCCACACCGCCATAGACGGTGACCGACCGCAGGCCAGTACCTTGGGCCAGCTCCTGGAAACTCTGGTCAATCTGTTCGGCCAGTTCCCTGGTCGGGGCCACCACCAGGGCGCTCACCTTGCGGCGCGGCCCATCGGCCAGCCGTTGGATGATGGGCAGGGCAAAGGCGGCCGTCTTGCCGGTACCGGTCTGGGCCAGGCCCAGGACATCCCTGCCTGCCAATACCTTGGGGATGGCCTGTTCCTGGATGGGGGTGGGCGCCTGGTATCCACACGCCTTAATATTGTCCATAATCTTTGTTTGAAACTTAAACTGGGTGAAACTCATTACAACTCCTTGTGGGCTCCATCATCCCGTTATGGACAGTGGAACGGTAATATATGCCATGGGCGATAACGCCGAGGCATTGGTTTATATGTCTTACATTTATGGGGATCCGGCGATGGGAAAAACCTCCATGGTGAGCCGGACACGCACTTGCGGCGTGTGCACCATGGCAGGCGAGAGAGAAGAGGTGGGAAGTATCAAGGGGGGAGCAATGAGCGTCTGCGTCCACCCTTTTTCTTTTTCAGCTATTGTTCGTTGACCACCATTTTTCAATGCCCAAGGGTGAGCCAAACTAAGGCTACGCCATTGACGTGGCTGGCTGAAAAAGAAGGCCCACCATACAGGATGATTGTTGTTTTGACAATCACCTTTAAATAATGTTCCCAACCCACACCTTTTTCAGGGGAAGAATCAGCGGATAGAGCAAAACCCATTGACCCCATAATAATAATGGTGATAGGTAAAAAAATCCCTGGAGATGAAGGGGATTTTCTGTCATTTTATGGGCCAATCCAAAATCAGGAGTCATACATGAAGATAAAGACCAACGAAGATAAACTGGTCTGCCAGTCGGTGATTGGCGAAATCACCTCGCCCCTGGGCGGTATCAACCCCTATCGGATCAATCCGGATGGCCACTCTGACATCTATCCAGGGGTGGGCGGCATCACCTATAATGTCCGCATTGGCGACAGGGCCTGTGGTCTTTTTGCCGACCATGTTGAACCCGGGGTTTCCATCTCCAACTTCACCCAGTTTTCCGGTCAGCCAGGACCGAACCGGGCCCTCAACCTTTTTTCCTGCGTGGGCAATGTGGCATGCGTGGTATCGGGCGAGGCCAAGGGTGCCACGGGCCGGGTCACGGGCAAGCACGGCGGCATTGACCATGTGCTCCTTGACTTTAGCCCCAAAGTTCTGGAGCAGCTGGTGATCGGCGACAAGATCCAGATAAAGGCCGTGGGATGCGGCCTGGGCCTGGCCGATCATCCAACAATCAAGCTGCTCAATATGGATCCGGCCCTGTTTACGGCCTTGGGGATAAAAGCACACCAGGACGGCCACCTTGAGGTTCCGGTCACCCACACCATTCCCGCCAAAATCATGGGCTCCGGCATTGGTCATTCCCACTCAAACTCCGGTGATTACGACATCCAGCTCTTTGACAAACCAACCGTTGACGAGTATGGTCTGGAAAATTTGCGCCTAGGTGACTTTGTCGCCATCATGGATGCCGATGCCACCTATGGCAGAATCTACAAGACAGGCGGCGTGGTCATCGCTATCATTGTTCATTCCGACTGCGTGCTGGCCGGCCACGGACCGGGCGCCATGGTTGCTATGGCCTCCAAGGATGGCCTGATTATCCCGAAAATAGACGCCAAGGCCAACCTGAGCAGATATTTCAAAAAACTTTAATCCTCTTCCGGAACAATCACCATGAACGACAGACAGCGTTTGAAGGATATCCTTCTTGAAAAATCATACCGCAAGGGCACCTTCACCCTTTCCTCCGGCCGGGAATCAGATTTCTATATTGATGTCAAACAGACCAGCCTGGATGCCGAAGGCGCCCTGCTCTGCGGCAAACAGATCTTTGAACTGATCACCAGGCATCCCGAAGAGATAGGGGCTGTGGGCGGCATGACCTTAGGGGCTGATCCGCTGGTGACTGCCGCCTCCATTGCCAGTTTTCTGGACGGCAAGAATCCCATCCCTGCCTTTATCGTCAGAAAGGAGGCCAAGGGCCACGGTACCGGTCAGTTTCTTGAGGGCCAGAAAAACATGGCGGCCGGCTGCAAGGTAACCCTCCTTGAAGACGTGGTCACCAGCGGTGGCACCCTCATCCAGGTCATTGACCGGGTGGAGGCCCAGGGCTTCAAGGTGGTGCAGATTATCACCGTGGTGGATCGTGAGGAGGGAGGCGCTGAGGTCCTTGCGGAACGCGGCTTTGCCCTGGAGGCCATTTTCACCCGCACCCAGCTCCTGGCCGGTTAAGCCGTTATCAGGGCAATGACAACTGAACATTGCCCCATTAATAAGGTAGTTATGTGATGAAGTGCAGAGAATGTAACGAAAATTTAGAGGTGGCCCGCTCCTGTGGCCGGGTACGGATGCGCTGCACCTCCTGTGGCAATGAATACCAGATCCACGAGGTGGCTGCCGATCTTGATGATAAGACCGTGGCCATCCTGGAACGTTACACCGCCATCATCTATGATTAGGCTTAGGCAACGCCGCCATTTCAGCACAAGCCCTACCAATCCAGCCGAAAACTATTATCCAGGGCACTGACCTTGGCAAGCTTCACCCTGACCGTATCCCCTGCCTCGACATGGCCCGCCGGGTTGTGGGGCAGATCGCCCTCCATGAGGATATCGCTGAGCACCACCTGCACACGCCGGGCCTGGATATCAAGGACCAGGGCATCCATGGAATTTCCCACCCCCACACCCTCCTCCAGATAACGCAACAGCCAGTAACGATGGCGCTGGTTCCGTACCCGGTTTGCCCGGCCCACCCCATGCAGGATATTGCCGACAAAGCCTTTGCAATCCTTTTCGGTAAAGGGCGTACCCTTGCGGCTGATAATGCCCACGAGCTGATGCTGCATGACCAGATCCAGGAAGCGGCGGATGGGCGAGGTCACCGTGGTATAACAATCGGCACCCACACCACTGTGGGACTTGGCCACGGTAAGAAGATGTCCCCTGGACAGGCAACGGCGCTGCCGAAAGTTGAGAAAGAGATCCCGTTGCAGTCCCTCAAAAAGACGCTGACGGGGCGGATCCTGGCTGCGATAAAGCCCGGGCTCCATCCGGCTTGAGACATACTGGGCCCCCAGGACATTGGCCAGCACCATAAACTCGGCCACCAGGGTGCGCGACAGGCTGTCTGAATCGGCCAGTCTCACCTCCACCCCTTCATCCAGCCGGATATTGACATCAGGAACCGGCATCACCACCGCGCCGCCGGCCACCCTCCGCGCCAGGAGCTTCTGGGCAAGATCGGTGAGGACAACTATCTCCCCATCGCTCTTCTGCTCCGCCATATCCAGGGCCTCAACATAGCTCAACCGGCGCTTGACATTGACCACACTGCGGACAATACGGGAATTGACCACCTCACCCGCCGGGGTCAACTCAACCAAGGTGGAGATGGCCGGCCGATCAACACCGGCGATAAGGCTGCAACTCTTTTCCGACAGGCTGTGGGGCAGCATGGAGATCTGGCGGTCCGCCATATAGATGGAGGTGGACCGTTCGCGGGCCGTGTCAAAAAGCAGGTCGCCGGGCCGGACATAATGACTGACATCGGCGATATGGATACCCACCAGAAAATTATCACCCTTTTTTTCAAGATGGAGGGCATCATCAAGGTCGCGGGTGGAGGCCGCGTCAATGGTGAGCAGGGGTTTATCGCGTAAATCCAGGCGTCCCTCATCAAAGAAATCCAGGCGCTGCTCCTGAACAGCAAGGGCCTGCTCTTCCTCTGCCTCTGAAAAATCAGTGGGCAGATCAGACTTTAACAGGGGGATATTCTCATCCTCATGCCAGATGCCTGCCCTGACCAGGATAAAATAGGGATCATTGGGCCGTCCGAGGTTGGCCCTTTTCAGAAGCTCACGGGTGGTTGCCGCATCCACGGCATCATTGCCCTGGAGATAGAAGTTCTCCACCATCTCCAGACAGAGCTGGCGCTCCGGCCAGTCGCAGGCAGCGTCACCATCATAGATGGCCCGCAGACCCTGGCCACCTTTTTCAAGGAGCGCCTCTTTTTCCTGCTCTTTGTGGGCCATGACCTGCAGCTGCTCCACCACCTCTTGGGAGTGAACCTGCACCCTGCCCTCTTTATATTTAAAATAGTACCTGTCGCCAAAAACGCAGCGCACAAAGGCGGCAACATGATCATCCGTGGCAGCCTCGGCAAAGGCAAGCTCGGCAAAAAAAGGGGCGGGGAAGGCGGCCTGCTCCTCGCCCACGGCAAGCTCCCAGATATCCTGGAGATTAATGGGCCCCATCATGGCCTGGCGGCGGGCTGCGGTTTCCTGGAGCAGGGCCATGGCGGCCTCGCGGCTGTCAGCGCTGAACTTCTTGTCGGAAAGATGGACGATGCGGGCTTGGGGCAGCTTCATTTCCCGGCCATTTTGATTAATGACCCGCAGTCGCTTACCATCTTCACCCTGGACCAGGGCGCAGATAAATTTACCCTGATCAACATATTCTACAATTTTCCCCAGCACGTTCTTCCCGCCTTCCAGTTTAGGGTAGCCTTTATTTGATCCCGCCCCAGTGAAACCGGGCTTCCGCATACTTGCGGGACATGGTGACACATGGTACTTTGGCCTCAGAAATCACGATGTACCAACTATCTCCCCCTTTGTCACTGTGAATCCATCCATGAAAACCGTTGAAGAAAAGATCAAAACCGGGGTTGTCGCCCTGGTGGGTCCGCCCAATGTCGGCAAATCCACCCTGCTCAACACCCTGCTGGGCCAAAAGATATCCATTGTCTCCCCAAAGGCCCAGACCACCAGGAACCGCATCATGGGGATTATCAACGGTGAAGGCCACCAGATTCTTCTGCTCGATACCCCGGGTATCCACCAGGCCGATTCCCCGCTCAATAAAGAGATGGTAAAGATTGCCCTGGACTCTCTCCATGACGTGGAAATCATCATCTTCATGATCGATGTCACCTACCCGCTGCCGGAACGGCTGACCAGCGCCAAGCAGGTTCTGGAGAAAACGGGCAAGCCCGTCATCCTGTTGATCAACAAAATCGACCTCATTGACACAAAGACGCTGTTCCCCATCCTAGAGGCCTATGACGCCCTGTTTCCCTTCCAGGCCATGCTGCCCATCTCAGCCCTAAAGGCAAACGGCTGTGACCAGCTCATCGCTGAGATCCTCAAACTTCTGCCCACCCGCCCCCGCGCCTATCCCGACGACATCCCCACCGATGTCACGGAGCGTTTTATTGTCAGCGAGCTGATCAGGGAAAAAATCTTCAACCTCACCCATCAGGAGATTCCCTACTCAACGGCGGTGGTGATTGACAGCTTTAAGGAAGAGAAGGACAGGGTGATGATCCATGCCACCATCCAGCTGGAACGAAGCTCCCAGAAGGGGATTATCATTGGCAAACAGGGGAAGATGCTGGCCCGCATCGGTCGTGAGGCCAGAAAGGACATGGAGGAATTACTCGGCACCAACGTGGTGCTCAAGCTCTGGGTGAAGGTGGTGAAGGACTGGTCAAGGAACATGCGCTCCCTGCGGGAACTTGGCTTTTAGTTGTCCCTGCAGACATCTTGACAAAGGTAGCAGGCAACGGTGTGGTTCTTCACAGCCTGCTTGATCCAGGCCCGGCGGCCTGCCTGCCACAAAATCTCCTATAATTTTGCCCGCGCCTCCACCAGACGCTGGATCTTTTGCTGATCACGCCTTGACATGTCTTGAAACTGGCAGCCTGCCGAGACGATATCGAGAAAATTCTGGTCAATCACCCAGCGCACCTCCATACGCACCTCTTCGACATCCTGCAACTCAGCCAGGCCATTTAAACCCATCAGGGTTAGATGATCTCCGGGCTGTAATACCCTTCCACCATTGCGTTTCTGGCTCAACTGCAGACCGCCACTGCTGATATTAAGAATATCGACAAAAAAAGGCTCACCACCGCTACCATTAATGGCAGCAGCGATCTTTTCGCCGTTATTGAAAAAGGTACGGGGTGAACTTCTCTTTTCCACAAACGATGATCCCATAATTCTCTCCCTGGATTAATGTCGCATCCAGGTGAGTCTATCAAAAAAGAAAGTTCACTGGCAAGTGGTTAGTTAACAGAGGCAAGGCAGAAGGAAGCATTTCTCCGCCAAAGACGACCATAAAAAAAAGCCCCGCCAGAACTGGCGGGGCTTTTTTTTATGTTAAACTATAACATCAATTGTCGATTTAGAATCTTCCGGGGGCGGCTGAGGTCTTGATTCATAACGGTCGGTGCTTGACTCCATACGATTTTTATCCGCTGCCTGGGAGGCCTCAGAGGTTGCCCGGGATGTCTCCAGGGCTGCCGCTGAAAAATCGGCAACAACTGCGGAACCTGCCTCACTGGCCTGACCAGCCCGGCTCATTTCATTTTCCCGGGTGGGGGACTTAATTTTCGTACCGCTATCTAAATTCTGGGGTCTATTATTGTCCTGGACAGTGGTAATACTTGCGCCATCAATAGCCATAATGTCCCTCCGTACAAAATTTATCTTTCATAAACCATCTTTTACAATAAGTATCTTTTTGCCATTTCGCTAGTGTTGGTTTTTATTTTTTTCTTTCTCCTTATTTTTTAAGCACTTACCCATGCTTGACATGGGCCACCCAGAGGTTGTTCCCCCTGAACCCCCTGGGGCGGCAAAAATAATCCTCCCCTCCCTTTGTCAGCTGCTTTTTTGTGGGAAACGTGCGTTCTGCCATTGTATTTTGCTGCCAAACTATTTATGACAGAGTGTCAAAAAATAATATCTTAAATCGATCCGCACCAAGCCTTGGCCGGATCGTTACTCCAATTTGTCTCAAGGACACCTATTATGGCCAACGAAGTTAGACTCCGCTTTCCCCCAAGCCCCACAGGCTATCTGCATATCGGCGGGGCACGCACCGCTATTTTAAACTGGCTCTATGCCCGAAAGCATAACGGCAAACTCATCCTGCGCATTGAGGATACCGATGCCGAGCGCTCCACCGAGGCATCTATCCAGGGCATTATGGATGGCCTTAACTGGCTGGGTATTGACTGGGACGAGGGCCCCTATTTCCAGACCGACTTTACCGGGGATCACCAGGCCGCAGGCCAGAAACTTCTCGACACAGGCAAGGCCTATAAATGTTTCTGCACCAAGGAGGTGCTTGATGCCAAACGGCAGGCCGCCCTGGCAGCCAAACAGGAGGTCAGGTATGACGGCACCTGCCGCAATCTGAGCCCTGAGGAGATTGCTGACCAAGAGGCGGCAGGCATCCCGTCCGTGCTTCGCTTCAAGGTTCCTGAGCGCGATGGCTCTGTGGGCTATGACGACAAGGTCTTGGGCCGTATCGAACAAAAGTACTGCGAGATTTCCGACTTTGTCATTGTCCGCTCCAACGGCAAACCCCTGTATCTGCTGTGCAATGTGGTGGATGATATCCGTGACCGCATCTCCCATGTCGTTCGTGGCCAGGACCACAAGGATAACACCAACCGCCAGATCCTCCTCTATGAGGCCCTGGGGGCGCCGGTCCCGGTCTTTGCCCACATGCCGCTGACCCTGGACACCAAAAAGGCCAAGATCTCCAAACGCAGCCATGGCGAAATAGTCGCGGTTCACTGGTATCGCGACCACGGCTTTCTCCCTTGGGCCATGATCAACTTTCTCTGCCTGCTGGGCTGGTCCGCCGGTGATGACCGGGAAATCTTTTCAAAGGATGAATTGCTCGAGGCCTTCACCCTGGAGCGCATCAATAAGTCAAACGCCGTCTTTAATTATAAAAAGGATGACCCGAAATTCATCACCGACCCCAAGCTCCTCAATATCAACGCCCATTACCTGCGCACCATGGACCTTGAAGAGCTGGCCGTCCTGGTCAAAAAGGAGTTGGAGAGTGCCGGTATCTGGCAGGCGGCCTATGGGGGGGAACGCAAGGGATGGTTCTTAAAGACCCTGGACATGAGCCGCGAACGTTTCTACACCCTGAAGGATTTTAGCACCGAGGGCAGGGCCTGGTTTGCCGACGATTTTGCCATGTGCCCCAAGGCCCTAAAGAAAAATGTCCGTAAGCATGATCAACTTAGAGAATGGTTGCCGGAGCTGGCCGACAGAATGGCCGCCCTGGATGATTTCAGCGCGGATGAGACCGAGAAGGCGGCCCGGGACTTTGCCGAGGAAAAGGATATCAAGCCCGGCATCCCCATTAACGCCTCCCGCGCCGTCTTGACCGGTCAGATCAAAGGACCCTCCATGTTTGAGGTCTTTGCCCATCTTGGCAAAGAGACCGTGGTCCGCCGCTTGCGGGAGTCTGGCAGGTGGTTTGAAAAATAACCTGCCGGGCCTTTAAGGCCCAGTTGTCAGTCGTCAGCAGTCAAAATTGGCAACTGCAACTTAGGATCTCAAAAAAACAAGGGGTCAGGGCCAGAAATAGCGTCTGGAAAAATCCTATCTGCCAACTGACCCCTGATAACTGACAACTAAAAAAATCCGCAGGCCTTGAAATGTCCGAAATTGACACAAGCAATCTTGATTTTATCCGTACCATTGTCGCCAAAGATCTGGCGGCCGGCAAGAATGACGGCCGTCTGGTAACCCGCTTTCCACCGGAGCCCAATGGCTATCTCCATATCGGTCATGCCAAGTCCATCTGCCTTAACTTCGGCCTGGCCCAGGAGTATGACCAGGGCGTCTGCCATATGCGCTTTGACGATACCAATCCTGAGAAGGAGGAGGTGGAGTACACCGAGGCAATCATGACAGATGTCAAGTGGCTGGGCTTTGACTGGGGGGACAACCTCTTTTACGCCTCCGACTATTTTGACCAGCTCTACGACCATGCTGTTCAGCTCATCAAAATGGGCAAGGCCTATGTCTGCAGCCTAAGCGCCGAGGAGATGCGCGCCTACCGGGGCACCATGAAGGAGCCGGGCAAGAACAGCCCCTTCCGGGACAGGGGCGTGGAGGAGAACCTTACCCTCTTTGAGGGCATGAAAAATGGCGAGTTCAGCGATGGTGAGCATCTGCTGCGGGCCAAGATCGACATGGCATCACCCAATTTCAACATGCGCGACCCGGCCATCTACCGGATCCGCAAGGTCAGCCACCACCGCACCGGTGACACATGGTGTATCTACCCCATGTACGACTTCACCCACTGCCTCTCCGATGCCATGGAGAAGATCACCCACTCCCTCTGCACCCTGGAGTTTGCCGACCACCGCCCCCTCTACGACTGGGTGCTGGACACCTTGCAGACCCCCTGCCATCCCCAGCAGATTGAATTTGCCCGGCTGAACCTCAACTTCACGGTGATGAGTAAACGCAAGCTCATGCAGCTGGTCAATGGGGGCTTAGTCAACGGCTGGGATGATCCGCGCATGCTGACCATCTCCGGCCTCCGGCGCCGGGGCTACACACCGGCCTCCATCCGCAACTTCTGCACCGAGATCGGCCTTGCCAAACGGGAGAGCCGCATTGATATGGGGGTGCTTGAAAATGCCATCCGTCATGATCTCAACGACATAGCCCCCCGTCGCCAGGGCGTTCTCAACCCGCTGAAGGTGGTCATCACCAACTATCCTGAAGAGATGGAGGAGGAGTTGGAGATTGCCAACCACCCCAAAAACCCGGACATGGGCACGCGGATGATCCCCTTTAGTCAGGAGATCTACATCGACCGTGATGATTTCATGGAAGAGCCTGTCAAAAAATTCTTCCGCCTCGCCCCCGGCCGCGAGGTGCGCCTGCGGGCCGCCTACTTCATCACCTGCAACGAGGTCATCAAGGATGCGCAGGGTGAGATTGTCGAGTTGCACTGCAGCTATGATCCGGCCAGCCGCGGCGGTTCATCCCCGGATGGCCGTAAGGTCAAGGGCACCCTGCACTGGGTCTCGGCCCGCCATGCCCTGGATGCCGAGGTTCGTCTCTACGACCGCCTGTTTAACAAGGAAAATCCGGAGGATGACCCTGATGTTGACTTCAAGGAAAATCTCAACTCCGACTCCCTCAAAATCCTCACAAACTGCAAGCTGGAGCCGTCTCTGGTCGAGGCAACCCCAGGCGACCATTTTCAGTTTGAGCGGGTGGGATTCTTTTGCCTGGACAGCAAGGAGGGCACACCGGCAAATCCGGTTTTCAACCGCACCGTCACCCTGCGTGATACCTGGGCAAAACTGGCCAGGAAATAGTCTGATCTAAAACCTTCAGACCCTTACCGAAACTCCACCGCCATTATTCATGGACATAATGGCGGATCCAGGAGAACCGCCACCTTGCCATCCCCCCCATCCCCTAACAACAGACAGGTGGACTGGGGGAGGAAGGTCATGGTGTCATCGTGCACAAGCCCCAGCTCAATATTTTTAGAACTGCCAACCCCCTCCTCCTCAAGATGAGCGCTTAAGGCCTCAATGCCGCCCTCCAGGGAAAAAAGCCTTGCAAAATCACGGGCCAGGAGCTCCTGGCGCAGCATGCCCAACATATGGCAGGCCTGGACATTGACATAGGACAGGGCCCCTGTCCGGCGCTCAAAGACAAAGACCGCATTACTGGTGTGATCCATGAGGCCTTTGAAAAGGGCGCGGTCTTGGGCCGCCTCCAGCCCTTCCAGATAGCGGGCCAGCCGGGAGCAGACCGTTTCAACAAGGGCCTGTTCCTCCCTGGAAAACACCCTTTCGCCATCAACGGGGGGGTGCTCAAGATAGCTGACCTCTATGGCCCCCCTCTTCTCACCTGCCACCTCAATATCGCAGCCCATCCGCCACGGCGTGGCCTGGTAATTTTCAGTGCTGGCCCCATGCCCGTTTACACTTACTTCTGCCTCGGCAAGATGGGGAAATTGCATGGCAAGGGGTAGGAGCTGGCTGATTTTTGCCATCACCTCGGACTGGGTCAGGGAGGGATCACCAAGAAACCCGGCCACCCCGAAAAGACAATGGAGCTCCTGCACCCTCTTGGTGAGATTGGTATGAAGGCGCTCAACCTGGTTCCTGGTGATGGCCAGGTCGGTGAGATCCAGATAGGTTTTCAGGGTGAAGACCGAACCGTTAATGGTGGTCGGCACCACCTTCTCCAGCACGGGGAAATGTTCGCCCGTGGACCTGAGCAGCTGCCGATGGCGAACATTCTCCCCGCCGGAGACGATATTTCTAAACTCATCAAGCTCCTCGCCCCCCTCCCCCTCCTTGACCTCAAACTCCTCAATGGGACGGCCAATGATCTTCCCCTTGTCCAGTCCGATCATCTTGCAGGCAGCGGGGTTGACAAACTCTATCATCCGGCTCACCGGGTTAACCACGGCCACACCGGTCTGGATGGCGGACAGAATGGTGCGGAGACGTTCCTCTGACTCCTGGAGCTGTTGTCGGCCCTTGCGGCCCGTGACCTGATGCTTCCGAAGACGGCGTAGGATGAGGCGCAGCTGTTGACGGAAGAGAAAATAATGAAACAACCAGGCAGCCAGAAAGACTGCTGGTATGAGCAGGGGCCAATAACGGCGACTGAAATCGTCAAAGAGGACAAATAAATCCGAACCCATAATCTCCCTAGAACTTAATTTTAATCCCCAGAAAAAATTCTTCACACACTGAGAACCTTATACAAGTGTCGGATGTTCCGGGATCCGGGTCAATTTTTTTCTCATCATGGGCGTGCAACCAGTCAGCAGGGGGAATCAGCGGCTCAAGAACTCTTCCGCCTCATCAACATCGAGCTTGCTGCCGATAATGAGCGGCACCCGCTGATGGAGATCCTCCGGCTCAATATCAAGGATATTGCGGCCATCATCGGTGATGGCCCGGCCGCCAGCCTGCTCAATGAGCATGGCCAGGGGAGAGGCCTCATAGAGCAGGCGCAATTTACCATGGGGTTTACTGGTATCCTTACTATCGCGGGGATAGGCAAAGATACCACCGGTGATCAGGTTGCGATGGAAATCAGCCACCAGGGAACCAATATACCTGGAGCTGTATGGCCGCCCCTTGCCCTTGTCCGGCTGGTTGATCATCTCAAAAAACGCCCTGACGTTGTCCTGCCAAAAGGGCTGATTATAGCTGTTGACACTGACATACCTGGCCCGCTCAGAGGTTCTGATATCGGCATGGGAGAGATAAAACTCCCCGACACTGGGGTCCAGGGTAAAGCCATGGACACCGTCACCGGTGGTGAAAACCAGCATGGTGGACGAGCCATACAGGATGTAGCCTGCCGCCACCTGCTCACGGCCGGCCTGGAGCAGGTCGCCTATATCGCCCTGCCCCTCCTTGGAGAGACGGCGGTGGACGGAAAAGATGGTGCCGATGCTGACATTGACATCAATATTGGAAGAACCGTCCAGAGGATCAAAGGCCAGGGTATATTTGCCCTCATAGCCCTCCTCCACCGGGATAATGTCGTCCTCCTCCTCGGAGGTCATCACGCAGAGATAGCCGGAACGGGCCATCCTTCTTACAATGGTGCGATTGGCAAACTCATCCAGCTTCTGGACCTCTTCGCCCTGGATATTCGTCTTACCGGACATGCCGAGGATATCAGCAAGGCCGGCCATATTCACCTCGGCGGAGATAGTCTTACCGGCAACAATGAGCTCATTGAGCAGGCCGGAAAGATCACCTGTGGCCTCTGGATGCAGGCGTTGACTATCAACAATATGTCTATGGACAGTTACTCCAAGTGGTCTTCTCATCTACGTTCTATCTCCATCTTCTCATCCGAATAAATCTTCAAGGCCATACCAAGGGCCAACCATTGCTGCAAAAACCCGCCAGGGCATACGGGTGGCCATGACCAAAACACCTATTAGCTTCCTGTGACACCCTATTGAAATCACTAAAAGTTCCCTGTGCAACTACTTTTTTGTTTTAACAGTTTTTCAAAGAAGTGACAAAGCTGTAGAATGTCAGAATACCATCATGATCAGAGACCCCGAGCCCAAAAAAAAATCAACCAAGCATCTGCCCGCCGGTGATGTGCGCAGTTATGTCAGGGTGCTGCGCCGCAACCCCCACTTTAGGCGTCTCTGGCTTGCCGGGGTTATCAGCCATATCGGCAACTGGTTTAACTATATCGGCATCTTTGTCCTGTTAAACGAATACACCGGTTCCGGGCAGGCGGTGAGCTGGTTTCTCATTGCCAAGTTCTTGCCCTCTTTTCTATGGGGACCGGTTGCCGGCGTCATTGCTGACCGCTTGCCGCGCAAGATGATCATGATTGCCGGTGATCTTAGCCGGGCCCTCATTGTGCTCGGTTTTCTCTATGTTGATGATGCCAGCCGCCTCTGGCTCATCTATGTCCTGGCCCTGGCCCAGGAAACCGTCTGGACATTCACGGATCCGGCCCGGCGGGCCTCCATCCCCAATCTCTGTGCCAGGGAGGAGCTCAAGGTTGCCAATAGCCTCAACGGCGCAACCTGGTCTGTTATGCTGGGGGTGGGAGCTGCCCTGGGGGGCTATGTTTCCGCCCGTTTTGGCTGGCAGACCGCTATTATTGTCGATGCGGCAACCTTTATTGTTTCGGCCGCCCTGTTGACCGCCCTGCCCCTGCCCCACCGGCCCCGGGAGAAACAACCGGTAAAAACATGGTCAACCATGCTGGGCCTCACCGACCTCAAGGAGGGCTGGAGTTACATTATCCACCACCCAAAGACAGCCCGCCTCATGCTGGTGAAAAGCGGCTGGGCCATGGCCGGTGGTATTTTGGTCATGCTCACCATTTTTGGCGAACAAATTTTCGGGGGGGAGGGCGGCGGCAAGAGCGGCGTGCTCTACTCAGCGCGTGGCGCCGGCGCCGCCCTTGGCCCTTTAATGGCCTGGAATATATTTGGCGAGGAAAAAAAAGATATGACACGGGCCATCGGCTTTGGCTTCTTCATGGCTGCCGCATCCTATCTCTGCTTCAGCCAGGCCACCTCACTCTGGCTGGCAGCGCTCTTTGTCTTCTCTGCCCATCTTGGCGGCTCCGTCCAATGGGTCTTCTCAACAACACTGCTGCAGGAGATGGTGGAAGACCGCTTCCGGGGCCGTGTTTTCGCAGCGGAGATGGCTCTTGTCACCCTGATTCTGTCCATCTCCACCTGGTTCACCGGCTTTGTCCTTGACCTGGGGGTGGCGCCCCGTCTGGTCACTGCCGGGCTGGCAACCTGCTTTCTCCTGCCCGGCCTGGTCTGGAGCCTGTCCGAACGCCGTCAATCAGAAGATCCATCAAAAAAGCAGTAGGGATCCTTCTCAGTAAAGACATCCAGGCCCATGCCATGGCTTACGGCCAGGCAACCGCCACAGACAGCCCGTATTTTACAGTCATTGCAGGCCTGGGATCCTGCCCGGTATTTGCGGGCCGCCTCAGAGTGATAGATCTCCGACAGGGTGCTTTCACAGGTATTACCGATGTGGGACGGAAACTTACGGCAGGCATGGACCTCGCCCTCGGCCAGAAGCGACAGAAAATTGAAGGCCGCCCCACAGCCATAGCCCGTACAACCGCCAAACAGCTCCCTGCCATCTTTGGCAAACAAGGTGTTTAGATGATTGTCCTTGAGCCCCATACAGGGATTGGCCAGGGAGGCCTCATAATAGCGACGCAGGAACCCCCCATAGCCCTTGGTGGGCGCCGACAGGAGCTGGGCACCTTCGCCCACCATGGCCAGCCGATTGAAATTAAAGAGATCAACCTTGCCCCTGAGAACCTCGGCCAGGGGCAAAACCTGCTCCTGGTTCTCCCTGGTCAGGGTCAGCATGACCATGGAATAGATGCCCAGGTCCTTTAAAATGGCCAGAAACTCGATGGTCCGTCTAAAATGACCGGCACCACGGATATGGTCATTATGCTCGGAAAGACCCTCCAGGCTGACCTGGTAAAATTCAAGGGGCTGGATGGCCTGCAACTCCTCAAGGCTCTCCCTTGGCGCAGGATTACCAAGAATCGCCAACTGAAAACCACGGGCAGAGGCGGCCTGGTAGAGTTCGCTAAAACGGGGATAGAGCAAAGGATTGCCACCGGTAAAGGTCACCTGACCATAGACATGGTGCTCCCGGCAGAAGGCCCGGAAATCATCAAGAATGGTGAGTGCCTGGTCATATGCGACGGCCGTGCGGCTCGTCCGGTCGTAGCAATGTTTGCAGTGGAGATCACAGGCCTGGGTAATATGCCATTGCAGGGTAAAGGCCGATGAGGAGAGATACCTCTTGGCCGTGACATCATTTGCCTTAAAAACAGAGGGATCCCGGCGGATGGTGGTTTCCGGGACCAGGATGTACTCCTCGTCTTCAGCCCGTTCCAGGATACGGTCCAGATAGGCCAGGGTCACCCCATGCTCGACAGCCGCCTGGGCCAGGTCAACATCCTCTTCAACAAGCTTTAAGGCCAGAAGATCCTGGGGGCCGGCATTTTTATAGCGCACCGCGCCACTGGCAAGGCGCCAGACCAATACCAGCTGTTCGCCCGGCCTGCCCTCCTCATCCCGGCCGGCCAGGATGGGGGCAAGATTCTGCCAGGGAAACTGGGCAAGTCGAAGGGTGGGATTAACAATGCCCCTTTCAACAGGGGGGGCCGGATCCACCTCAAGCCGTTCCACCTCCGCCACCAGCTCCTCAAGGCGGGCAAGATCGGGGAGAAAGGGGGGCAGGTGGAAATCTTTCACATGGCTGGCCAACCAGTCGGCCATGCCAAGGGATGGCCGCTTATCATTGGCCCGGAGGGATTGGGCAAGAATTGCCTGGGAACGTGGGTAATCGGAAATCATCTCTATGGGTACCACCTGGATCTGATCCTTCAACGATAAAAAAAATCGGGTTTACCGCCAGCTCCGGTAAACCCGATACAAATCATGAAGGTGCAACCTGCACCTTGCAGTAGAAATCCTGTCGGCAATGGCTGCCAGAAAGACTCCTACTTTTGGCTGCCTCAGCTGGAACCTGCAGCACCCTTCTTTTTCTCGACACTCCCGGTGTCGGGATGGGCGCCTCAGCTTGAGCCTGCTGCATCTTTTTTCTTTTCGACACTCCCGGTGTCGCCTTTTGTACCACCTCAGCTGGAGGCGGCTGGATCAGCCTTTTTATCAGTGCTCACGGCACTGTCTTTTGTCCCGCCTCAGCTGGATCCTGTCTGATGCTGCCCCTTGTCGGCGCCACCTGCGCCGGTTTTAGGAGGGCCTCAACTACTACCTGCATGGGCCCCGGGAACAGCAACTCCTGCTCCGGCAATGAGTCCGGCCAGACCGAACCGTGCCAAAGTTTTCTTGAGTTCCTTGACTTCCACGACGTTCCTCCTCCACAAAGGATTTTGTGAGATGCAGAGATTGCAGGGAAACAACCTCCACCCATGGTGACAGAAATCAGTATGTCATAACCCATCAGCTTTTTCCACCTGCTTTTATGAACAGATAGAATTTTCCTATCAGTTGCCCTGTAAAGCCAAAACCCCCTGCCACCTGTCCACCTTGCCCTGGTAAACCACAGCCTCCTCAACACGGCCATGCCTGCGGCACCCCTTCCCATAGATGGTTGCCTTTCTGACAATCTCGTTGGCCAGGGCCAGACGTTGCCGGCCCGAGCAAGACACCAGGCCGGCAACCTTTTCCATGGCCCGGATCCGGAAACGATCCATCCCCACCCGGTAGACAGAGGAGACCTGGTCCTCACGGCCCCCCTGTTTATAGGTAAGGGGCTCATCAATTTTCAAAAAAGGATGGCAGATACTGGCCCGCAGCCAGAGTTCATAATCCTCGCAGCAGGGAAATGATTCATCAAAGAGGCCCACCTGGTCAAAAAAATGCCGCCGGGCCATGACGGTTGACATGCCCACGCAGCAAAGGGGCAAACAGTGCTCAAAGATATCGCCGCCAGGCCGGGCATGTTTGTTCTTCTGGTTTAAAAAGGCGCCGCGCCGGAACCAGATCTCATCGGTATGACTAATCAGAAAATCAGGCTGCCCTGCCATGGCCCGAGCCTGGGTGACCAGTTTACTTTCATGCCACCAGTCATCGGAATCAAGAAAGGCCAGCAGGCCATGGCTGGCCTCCTGGATTCCGAGGTTTCTGGCCGCTGACGGCCCTTTATTTTTCTGGCCTATGGCGCGGATTTTTCTGCCATAGGAGTGCAGGACCCGGGGGGTATCATCGCTGGAACCGTCATCGATCACCAGCAGCTCAAAATCAACCCCAACCTGGGTCAGCACCGAATCAATGGCCTTTTCCAGCAAGCCACCAGCCCTATTATGGGTGGGAATAATAACAGAGACAGACTCCAGCTTCTCCATCATCAGGGGTCCAGATAGATGAGTTCACCGCCGTGCTCGACAATATCCACCCCATCTTGAAGATGGTGCAGGACAATACCGCCGTCAGCGCAGATGGCCTTCACCGTGGCAGTGTACTGGGGGTTATTCTGGACATCGAAACCAAAGGAGACCCTCTGGCCGCAACTCTTGCACAGGGCACGATAGGAGGCCATGAAGGAGCCATGATCCCCCTCAACCTCTTCCTCCCCATAGGTGAGAAGACCTATATTCCAGCGCAGCTTGGCCAGGAGATCCAAGGCCACCCCATGGAGGTCAAAAGCATGGCCAGCACAGGTCTTCATACTGGTGGCAAGGGAGGTCAAATCTTCAGGAAACTGTGTATTGTTGACGTTAAGACCTATGCCCACCAGGATAAACTCCTCCGACGACTCCTGGCAGATAAAGGTCTCGCTGAGAATTCCGCAGATCTTCTTACCACCCACCAGGACATCGTTCACCCATTTCAGCTCACCATCAAGGCCGAACTGCCTGACAGTTTGACAGGCACTGACCCCGGCGGCCAGGGGCAAGAGCCGGGTGGTCTGGGGCAGCCACTGGTTAAACAGGGCAACCACCAACCAGAGACCGCCCTCAGGGGCATGCCAGGGGCGCCTGAAACGACCTTTGCCGCCGGTCAGGGTCTGGGCAAACAACACCGAGCCACTGGCAAAACTACGGCCCTCACGGGCGGCCAGGCGTATATGATTACGCGCCTCATCCATGGCGCGCGGCAGGCTGGGGTACTGCTTGATATGGGAGGCAACAATGGCCCCATAGCGGAAGATATCGCCGGGGGGGAAGGGAGAACCAGCAGAACGCCGGTCCATTTCTGTCTGGGCTATATAGGAGGTAAGGAGATCCGGAGAGGGGAAAGGAGCTACTCCCATTCCGCCTTGACCCGGGTGATAATTTTTTCAACAAGGGGGAGAATCTCCGGCGGGCAGATTCCCACCAGGGGGTCACCCTGGTCAACACTCTGCCCCGAGGAGAAATAAACCGAATGAATAATACCGGTCTCACCCTCGTAATACACCGGAGTATCACGCTTCATGAGTGACATGGTGAGAAGTTCATCACCGGCCTTCACATTCACCGAACGCTGACCGAACTTTTCGATACGGTTCTGGATATCCAAGGCAAAATAATACTTGGCCTTTTCCGGGGCCTTGAAGGGCACAAGGACCTCACGGAGGATGCGTTCGATGATCTCCCTCTTCTTTAAGGGATGGCGGATGGTCATGATCTTCTCACCCGCCTCGACAAACTTCCCATCAAGATCAGAACGGAGGAAAGAAACCTCACCATTGGCCTCTGAAAAGATCGCCTTTTTATTGCGCTCCCTTGTCAGCTCAAAGAGCAGGGTACCCTTGATATGATGAAACTCTCCAGTTGTTCCCTCAACCTTGCCACCCTCACGGACATTAAACTGGATCGTACCGCTGTGCTTGCTGAGGATATCCTCATAGGCAAAAGGATCCTGCCTGTACTGGCTTAATATGGTGTCGTAATCTATTTCATTTTGCATGGACATAACCTAGGAAAACGGCCTGATTAACGGTAGTACAGGCTCTTGCCGCCCATCGTCATTAACGACTTGTGGAGATTAAGGCGGAATTCGCGCCGATCCCAGATACCATGGATATGACCACGTTTCAGGGCATTACGGGCACTATGATAATCGGGCGGAATCTCCTCCCCTGTGGTGTCACGGATAACACGGGGGCCGGCAAAGCCGATCCGGCTGGAACGGATGGCAAACTGATAATGGGAGCATCCCAAAAAGCTGGCCACCGGTCCGGCGTATGAGTTGTTGTCGTACACAACGATATACAGCCCGCCGGCATCAACATATTCACGGACCGCCATGGTGCATTTGGGCATCTGGGTAACCCCCAAAGTCCCCTCCTGGATGCGAATACCACCCGTGGTATGGACATAGGAGAGCAATGGCCGCCGCATCATCCGGGCCCGTTCAGCAGCCTGGACGAACTTCTCACCCTCGGTGGAACCAACGGTGCCGTTGCGGAAGTTGGAGTAGAGCATGGACACCACCACCTCAACGCCCATTACCCGGGCATCAAAGGTGATCATGGAGCTGCGCCGCCCTGTTTTCTTCATGGCAGCCTGCAACCGTTTTTCAAAACCTGGGGCCCTTAAGGGATTGCCAGCCGTGAGCTCCTCATTAAATTCCCGGATGGAATCTCGATCAAAGAGATGCTTGAGATACCACTCATACTCCAGGGGAAAATGATGCCCGCATGTTTCACAGACACCGCCAAATTCACCATAGAGATCAGGCACCCACAGGTCTTTACAGCCAGCGCGCTCCGCGTTTGGACAGGTTACGGTGCGATCCTCATTGGCCAGGGGACTGGTGTAGGTGTCGTCGTATAATTCTTCACTGTCAACAGGGGGAGCCCCTATCTTGATGGCCTTGGAGGTCGCCTTACGGCTGAAAAGACCAAGGATTCCGGCAAGGGGGCCAGCCACCTGTTTGATGACCGCCGTGCTTTCACCGGTGACATCACGCATGACCTGTTTGACCTGTTTGCTATGGCTGTGCAGCAGATCATAACGAAAATTATAGAAATATTGACTGCTCTTCTGACGCATGCGCTGGGCCAGTCCGCCGAGCAGGGTCCCCTTCTTACGGATACCCTGGGAGGCCATGTTGCGATACTTCTTGGACCTGAGTTCCAGTAACCGTCGAACCTCTTCAGAATTGAGCTCCCAGGACACATCGATATGGGGATCTTCAGGGTTCTCATCTTCGGAGCGCTTCAACTTCAGCTCATAGGCCCGGAAGGCCCGCAGACTCTTGGTCTTCAGAACAACCTCATCCGTGGCGCGGACCATCTCAAACTTGACACGTTTGAAAAAGGCAAAATCATCGCGTTTGCCACCCAGACGCGGCTCATCAATGATCCGGTCAATGGTGCGCAGGCGCAGATTCTCCCTGGAGGTAATCTTCAAGCGCTCGGCGCAGGACTCAACGGTTTCAGGGGGCAGCTTCTGCCCTTCACGAATCTTGCCCTCAATGGCGGCCGCTCCCTCTGGGGAGATGACCGAGTAATAGCCATGGGAAAACATCATCCTATAATCAGAAAGACCAATGGCCTCGGCACCACCGGAACCACCCTCGGAAATAAGGGAGATAATGGGCACCCTGAGCTTGGTCATGGCAAAGATATTGCGGGCAATCTGCTGGCCGGCGCCAGGATAATCCTCAATGGGAAAGGAGCCGGGGGTAAAGATATAAGAGTGGATGGGGATGCCCTCGGTCTGGGCCACATACATAAAACGCAGGGCCTTCTCATTGCCCCAGGGCTTACTACAACCGCCGTTGCGATACTCCTCACCATGCCCCTTTTCATGACCAATCACCATGACCTGCTGGGTCACGGTCTGGCCCTTCACCTGGGCGGAGATGGTGGCCTTGGCACAGACCATGGACGGATCAACGGAGGCCTCCTCCTCACCACCAAGCTCGGTGTATTCGTCATACACATTTTCCAGGATGTCCTGGAGGGAAAAGCGCAGGGGACTCCGGACAATGCGAACCCGGTCCATGCTGGTCAGGCTTTCGTCTGCCCGCTCCTCAAGGAGGATCAATTCATCTTCCAGGCCCTTGATCTTGGCAAGGAGGGCGTCTTGGCTGAGGTCAAAAATGGCGGCGCGCACCGAGCCGAAACGCTCCTGCAGGCCAGCCACGTTACCCCAGGCCGAAGAACCTTTTACCTGAATGAGGTAATTGATTCTCTCATCTATTTTTAGCAATCGCTTTCGTATTTCTTGCATAAGATATAAAACAGATTCTTCTTTTGGTGGGGGGAATCGTGTTCCCGCACCACCTCCTAAAAGGTCAACAACCTGTCAATATTCTCCTTTAAATACTCAAGGTTGGTCATCATTGGTTCACCATTGCTGGTCTCGCCTTCAATGGTTACCTGACTCAGAAAACTTAAGCCCCGCTCTTTGGCCTCGGCAATGGACTTGCCCCAGACCAGAGCCAGGGCCAGGTTTGGATCAAAATCACTGGGAATGGCATAGGAGCGATCCGTGGGGACCTGGGTGTAGACAGCCGACCACGTATGCTCTGGGAACTTAAAGGTGTTAATGGTACCGATCCAAGGGGCGAAATCACGGCTGGTATCCTCGGCAACGATACGAAACTCGATACAGGCACCCTTAAACTCGATGCGGCGCTGACTGTAGCCGATCTTCTCGCCAAGGGCGACCCTGATTTGTTCCCTGATAAGGTTGGGTTGTTTTTTCTTGTAATAGGAAATTCGAGCTGAAACATCATTTTCAACCTGAATACGTGTGTTTACCTCAAGAAGATAAGGGCGGCCGTTGCGGGCAACGATCCACTCCCATGTCCCAACATTATCATAGCGGACATGTTTGGCAAGCTTGAGGGAGTATTCAACGATCTGCTCCTGGAGCTTTTCGGCATCAAAATCGTAGTCAAAACAGCTATTGTCAAAGCCGGGGGCAGCCTCGAGACGTTTCTGGCGGCCCGTTGACTGGATGGTACAGTTTCTGGTCCCGAAATGGATCCGTTCACCATGCTTCGAGCAGAGAAGCTGAACCTCAAGATGATTATAATCGCGCAGGCATTGCTCAATAAGAACGCCACCATCACCAAACTGGCGCTTGGCGTAATTCTTGATTTCCCGATAGGTACGCCGAAACTGCTCTATCCGGTTGACCTCTTCAATACCCATACCACCGCCGCCGGCAGCGGCCTTGACCAGGATCGAAGGGTTCTCAATGCCCTGGTTCCGCTGGTCATCAAGGAGTTTGGCGGCAATGGCCTCTGCCTCCATCTCATTATAGATGGGGGCGGATGTGCCGGGAATGGTGGGAATACCAAGTTCGTTGGCCACCTTTTTGGTGTTAATCTTGTCACCAAGATCCTTAATCACCTCCCATTTGGGACCGATGAAGACCAGGGGCCGATCCCGCAACGTGACCCGGCGGGCAAAACGGAAATCCTCTGAGAAAAAACCATACCCCGGATGGATGGCTGTACAGCCGGTGTGATCTGCAATGGAGAGTATTTCATTGGGGTCGGTGTAACTTGAGATGCGCCAGACCTTCTGGTCGGCACCGCTGCCGCCGGCATAACGCCGGACATGCTCGGAGTCCTTATCCGGATCCGTATATACCATTACAAAGTCAAGACCGAGGTCTTCACAGGCAGTGGCTATCCTGATGGCGATCTCACCTCTATTTGCAATCAATACCTTAGCTTTCAAAATGAACCTCGGGTAGAGTAGGGCCTGCCAGAGATGGCATGGTTAGGAATATATTTTAGTATGGGAAATAACAGTGAATTCAAAAAAATATTTGAAATAGTTTTCTAACATTGTAAATGCGCTCAACAAGCTCCATCGAAGGCATGTTTCATTATTAACAGGAGCGTTCACTCAGATTCAAAACTATCATTTCAGGCCAGCAAAAAGAAGCCCTTCCTGATGAAAAATGAACTTCGTTTATACCTTTTCCCTCCGTCTTGGTCAATTTTTTTGTAATTTAGCTGGCTTTTTAGCCACGCTCTTCTTATATTTTTTTGTCAGTGAAGCCCTTTCAACAAAGAGAACTCAACACCCTATTTTTATTAAAAATATTATTATTTCTGCATAAATTTTCCAGAACAGCCAGAGGCAATTTACCCCACATCCATGTCCGACAACTCACCCCCCCCTCCCCCTCATTTTTCAGAAAAACCCTGCACACCCTTGGCCTGGCCCCTAGCCCTGACCCTGCCGAGGATCTAAGCAACGAACTCCAGGAGCTCATTGAAGAAGGCGAGGAACACGGCCTGATCAGCAGCCGGGAGGGGGAGATGCTGACCTCCATCTTTGAATTCAGGGATACCCAGGTCAAGGAGGTCATGACCCCGGCCACGGAGATTATCTCAGCACCCCTTACCTCGGCGCCCTGCGACATCATCAAGCTTATCACCGAACACGGCTTTTCCCGCATTCCGGTCTATGATGATTCACCTGACAAGATTGAAGGATTTATCCATGCCAAGGACCTCCTGAGCTGCCCGGACACACCGGCGGTGATCAAGATCCCCCCCCTTCTGACCCCGATGATATTTGTCAACGAAAACGACAAGGTCATGGCCCTTCTCCAGAATTTCCAGACAAACAATACCCATCTGGCCATTGTCACAGACGAATTTGGCGCCACCCGTGGTCTTGTTACCCTTGAGGACATCCTGGAAGAAATTGTCGGGGAAATCGCCGACGAGTCGGACAAACCGGAAAACCAGTGGCAGGTTGTTGACGAGCAGACCCTGGTTACCGATGCCAAAATCGACCTTGAGGACCTTGAGGATTTTTTCAACATCACTTTCCCGGAAGGCCCCTATGAGTCCATCGGCGGCTTTATCATTGACCAGCATGGCCGGATTCCGGAAAAAGGTGCCACGGTTTCCTACCCCCCCCTCACCCTCACCGTGCTCAAGGCGGATAAGCGCCGCATCTCCACCGTGAAAATCCATACAGACTCTGAAAAAAAATAATGCCTACCCCCCTTTTTTCCCTTCTGTCCATACTCCTTCTCTACCTTGCCTCCCCAGGGCCCGGTCTTTCCTTTCTGGCCTGGATAGCCCTTGTTCCCCTCCTTATCTTCTGCCAAAGAACGCCGCCGGCCAAAGCTGCCCTGTGGGGCCTGGTCAGCGGCACCATCTACCACCTCTTCCTGGTGTACTGGGTAACCATCTCCATGGAAACCTATGGTGGCCTGGAGCCCCTGGTCTCATGGCCGGCCCTGGGCCTGCTGGCCCTGTATATGGCCCTTTATTTCGCCCTCTTTTGTTACCTGATCAGCAAGACAAAGAACCGGCTTGCCCTGCCCTGGTTCAGCCCCCTGCTCTGGGTGGCCCTTGACCATGTCCGGGGCTTCCTTCTCACCGGCTTTCCCTGGATGGACCTTGGTTACAGCCAATATCAGTATCCCCTCCTGATCCAGACGGCAGATCTCACCGGCCACCATGGCATCACCTTTATCCTGGTCCTGGCCAATGCCCTTCTGGCCCAACTTCTCCTGGACAGGCAATGGTTCAGGCAGAACAAAAAACAGGCTGGCGCTGCCCTGGTTGTTCTAGTCCTTATACTCGGCTATTCCGTGGCCCGTTTTTATCAGGTCAAGGGGGGTCTGCAGACAGGCCCGGCCCTGGAGGTCGCCGTGGTCCAAGGCAATATTGACCAGGCCCTGAAATGGCAGAAGGAGCATAAAAAAATAAGCCTGGAGCGCCACCTGCAACTTACCAGGGAGGTCCGCAAAAAGAGCGGGGCTGCCCTGGTGGTCTGGCCAGAGACTGCCCTGGCCTTCTATCCCAGCCAAGATCCGCTCATGGACTATGTCCAACAGGAGACCGTGCAAAGCGCCCCCTTTCATCTGCTCACCGGCGCCCCCTATGTCCTGCGCCGGGAAACAGGATACGCCTACTACAACAGCGCCATGCTCTTGAGTCCGCATAACAGGCCGGACATCTATTTCAAGCAACACCTGGTCCCCTTTGGCGAATATATCCCCCTGCGCTCCATCCTGCCCATCCCCAAACCCATTGTCGAGAGCCTGGGAGACTTCTCCGCCGGCACCTCCGCCCATCCCCTTGATATGGGGGCCGCCAAAATAGGCGTCCTTATCTGTATTGAGGCGATCTACCCGGATCTGGCCCGCCGTGAGACGGCCCTGGGGGCGACGCTCCTGGCCAACATCACCAACGACGCCTGGTTTGGGGCCTCAAGCGCCCCTGTCCAGCATCTTGCCATGGCCATCTTCCGCACCGTTGAAAACAGACGAAGTATGGCCCGGGCCGCCAACACCGGCATTTCCGCCCTCATCCTACCCACCGGAGAGGTCCTCCACCAGACCGGCCTTTTCCAACAGGGCTATCTCAGCGCCAACCTGCCCCTTCTCTCCACCACCACCTTTTTCACCAGGGCCGGGTTTCTCTTCCCCCTGCTCTGCCTGGCCGCCACCCTTATTTTTCTAGGCATTTTTTTGAAAAAGAGAGACCAGCGGGTAAAATAATTGACGGGGCCAGAGGGTTTTGGGTATAGATGGACTCAGCATTTCCGGAGACATTTTGCAGATCCTCCTCCCAATTACGTATAAAGGCAGGGCCAGCAGCCAGACCCCGCAGGAATAAAAAGATATGTCAGCAGAACTCCAACAGAAACTCCAAGGCTACAAAGACCGCCTTCTCACCTTACAGGTGCATCTTTGACCTAGCCGGCAAACAAGGACAGCTTGCCGAGCTTGAACACCAGACCATGAACCCGGACTTCTGGAATGATCCGGACAAGGCCCGCCAGACCCAGATTGCCATTGGCCGTCTGCAGGACCCCATTGATGGCTGGCAGGGCTGCTACGACATAGTTGAGGATGCGGAAATACTCCTTGAGCTAGCCCGTGAGGAGAAGGACGCCGATACCGAGCAGGAGGCTGGCGAGACCATTGCCTCCCTTGAAAAACGCCTGGAAGATTTTGAGCTTGAATGCATGTTCAGCGGTGAGCATGACAACAGCAATGCCATGCTCACCATCCATGCCGGTGCCGGCGGCACCGAGGCCCAGGACTGGACCGATATGCTGCTGCGCATGTTCCTGCGCTGGTGCGAGAAGAAAAATTTCCAAACCGATATTCTTGACCTGCAGCCCGGCGATGAGGCAGGGGTCAAGAGTGTCACCCTGATGATCAAGGGCAAGTATGTCTACGGCTATCTGCGCTCCGAGGTGGGTATCCACCGCCTGGTCCGCATCTCCCCCTTTGACACCAGTGGCCGCCGCCACACCTCCTTTGCCTCGGCCTTTGTCTTTCCAGAACTTGACGACGACATTGAGGTGGAAATTATCGACAAGGACCTACGTGTCGATACCTACCGGGCCAGCGGCGCCGGGGGCCAGCATATCAACAAGACAAGCTCAGCAATCCGCATCACCCATATCCCCACCAATATTGTCGTCCAATGCCAGAATGAGCGTTCCCAGCATCGCAACAAGGAGACGGCCATGAAGATGCTCAAGACCCGCCTCTATGAACGGGAACAGGAGCTGCAGAGGGAACAGCATGAGGTCATTGGTGGAGAGAAAAAAGAGATCGCCTGGGGCAGCCAGATCCGCTCCTATACCATGCAACCCTATCGCCTGGTCAAGGACCACCGCACCAATCAGGAGAGCGGTAATGTCGAGGCGGTCATGGATGGTGATCTCGACCCCTTTATCAAGGCCTACCTCCTATGGCAGGGCAACAACAAATAGTACATAGATGTGCCAAATGCGGGGCCTGCACCCCGGTCTGCCCTGTCTACCAGAGCACGGCCAGGGAATCGCACACGGCCCGCGGCAAGCTTCACCTCTTTAAGAGGGGCGGCTCTTTTGACTCTGCCTATTTTAATGATCTGCTCTCCAAATGCATCCAGTGCGGGGCCTGCGATGATGTCTGCCCCCGTAATTTAAACCCCAGCGCTGACATCCGCGCCTGGCGGGGTCAGCAGCCCTTTGGCCGTGACCCGCACGCCTTTGTAAAATTTCTCAGCAGAAAGGTGCTGGCCAGCCCCCTGCTCCAGGAGGGGGGCAGCCATACCCTGCGTGCCCTCTTTGCCAGCCTGCCGCAGGCAAGCGGCCTGCGAAAACGCCTTGACCTCCTCGTCCCCGGGCTGACAGCACGACCACCCCTGCCCCCCTCCAAGAAAAAGAGTGGCTCCAAACCCCTTTCCTATTTCCCCGGTTGCCTGGCTCAACATCTCTATACAAATATTAAAGCGGCCACGGCTCTTCTGGCCAACAACTGCGGCTATGAACTGTACAGCCCTGCCTCGCTCACCTGCTGCGGCTTGGCCTCCCATGCCTCCGGCAATATGAAAGAGGCCCGGGCCGCAGCCAGAAGGAACATTGCGGCCTTCGGCGCTGGCACTCCCGGCGCTGGCACTCCTGGCGTTACCACTCCCGGCGTTACCACTCCTGCTGACCCTGACGGCCCCATCCTCACCTCCTGCGCATCCTGCACCAGTCATCTCATGAGCTACCCAGCTCTCTTTACTGATGACCCGGAGATGCATAAAAAGGCGCTGGCCTTTGCCCGGCGCATCCAGGAATTTTCCACCTTTTTTCTTGGCCGGGAGGGACTGACATCCTCCCACCCCCAAGAGACCCTTTTTTACCATGACCCCTGCCACCTCCGTTTTGGCCCCTGCCAGGTCATAAAAGAGCCGCGCCAACTGCTCACCGAAATGAACGGCTGCCCCCCGCTCCCCCTGCCCCCACACTGCTGCGGCCAAGGCGGCCTCTGTCACCTGACCAACCCTGACATTTCCAAGGATATTTTCACCAGGGCGCAACACCCTCTTGCGGAACTTTCAACAGCAACGGTGGTCACCACCTGTAGCGGCTGCCTGCTCCAATGGCAACAGGGTTTAGCCAAGGCCCCCCACACAGCGGAGCATCTTGCCGTTTTCCTTGCCAAAATAAGCGAGGATTGCTAGTTTGAGATACTATTTTTTCTAAAAAAAGGAGCGTCCATGAAACTACACAGGCATATCATTGTTACCCTTATCGCCCTCTATTTGCCGGCATCGGCCCTGGCGGCCATTGACTGGTCTGTTGACCAAAGCATTGAGACCAAGGCTAGCATCAAGCACATGGCCCCATCCTTTGACGGCAACAGCCTCTTTGTCCTCACCGGCACCAACGAGCTTGTCATGTATGATGCCTCAGGAAAGGCCCTGGGAAGCATGAAGGTTGATCCAGGCATGGACCAGATCCACCTGAGCGGTTTTCAAAAGGCCGGCGTTCCTGAACAGATCTTTGTGGCAAACTCGGCCACCGGCCAGATCCAGAGGCTCTCCTTCAGCCTGGTGGCCAAGATTGACCTCAGCGGCAGCCCGTTCCTCGGCAATGCTGACGCCCCGGTTGCCCTGGTGGTGTACAGCGACTTTCAATGACCCCACTGCGCCCAGGCAGGGGCGTTACTCGAGCAGGTGCTCGAGCAAAATCCAGACACCGTAAAAATCGTCTTCAAACATTTCCCCCTGAGCTTTCACAAACAGGCCCCAGCCGCAGCCCAGGCAGCTATTGCTGCCCATAAACAGGGGAAATTCTGGCAGTACCACGATCTGCTCTACGAAAACCATAAGACCCTGACCGCTCAAAGCTATGAAGGCCTTGCCACCGAGCTTGGTCTTGACCTGACCACCTTTAACCGTGACCGCACGAGCCCCCAAACCCGTCAGCAGATGAGCGCTGACATCAATGGCGGTAAACAGGCAGGTGTCACCGGCACCCCGGCCATATTTGTCAATGGCCACCGCCTGAAAAAACGGACCCTGCAGGACATCCAGGCAATGATTGACGCGAAACTCAAAAAACCCTGATGATCGAGGATGCCCTTCGACAGGCTCAGGGTACGGCAGGAATTTACGCATGCTACCTTTGATACGTTCCGAGTATGGCAGGGGTTAAGAGATTTATTCGACACGTTCTGAATATGGCCTGGACTAAAGAGGTGGCAAGATAAAAAAAGAACTCTCCTTCACCAACAACGATACCACCCGCCTGCTCTACGGTGATCTGAACAGCAATCTCCATGAGCTGGAAAAGGGTATCGGCGTCAAGGTCAAGGCCCGGGGCACCACCCTCACAATGAGTGGTGCCGAGCACGAGGTGGAGCTTGCGGCCCAGACCCTTGAGCAGCTCTACATACTCATTGAGGCCGGCTACCCGGTTTACCCCCAGGATGTGGCGTATGCCATCCACATCCTGCAGAAATCGGCCCGGGCCGACCTCAAAGAGATCTTCCTCGACCAGGTCTATATCACCTCCAGGCAACGGGTTGTTTCCCCCAAGAGTCTCAACCAGAAGAGCTATATCGAGGGAATCCGCAACCACGACATTGCCTTTGGTATTGGTCCGGCCGGCACCGGTAAAACATATCTGGCCGTGGCCATGGCCGTGGCCGCCTATACCAGTCACCAGGTCAGCTCAATTATCCTGACCAGACCGGCGGTGGAGGCTGGTGAGCGCCTGGGGTTTCTACCCGGCGACATGGCGGAAAAAATCAACCCCTATCTCCGTCCCCTGATAGATGCCCTCAATGACATGCTGGGCCGGGAAAAGGCCAGCGAACTGGTTGAGCAGGGAGAGATCGAGATAGCCCCCCTGGCCTTTATGCGCGGCCGCACCCTCAACAATGCCTTTGTTATTCTTGATGAGGCCCAGAACACCTCCTACGAGCAGATGAAAATGTTTCTCACCCGGCTGGGCTTTAACGCCAAGGCCGTTGTCACCGGCGACATAACCCAGGTGGACCTCCCCCATGGCCAGCAGTCAGGCCTGGTGACCGCCTCTCGCATTCTAAAAAACACCCCTGGCATCAGCTTCACCCGCTTTACTGACACGGATGTGGTGCGTCACCCCCTGGTCAGAAAGATTATCAAGGCCTATGAGGCCTCGGAAAAGAAGGCCGCTGCCAAGAAAAAGAAAGGCCCCTGATTATGCCCGTTCTGCTGAGCAATAGGTACGGCGGCCCCTGCCATATCTGCCTTGACCTCTTTATCAAAAGGGCCGAAGAACTTCTTTGCCTGGCTGGGCTGGAAGGCCACGAACTCTCCCTGCTGCTCCTTGATGATCCGGCCATGCAGGAAATAAACAGGCAGTGGCGCCAAAAGGATAAGGCCACCAATGTCCTCTCCTTTCCCCAAGGCCTTGATGATGATTTTGATCAGCACCCCATGCTCGGCGATATCATCATTTCCATTGACACGGCCCATCAAGAGGCAATTGATAGGGGCATCTCCCTCCACCACCATCTGACCACCCTGCTGGTCCATGGTTTTGTTCATCTGCTGGGCCATGACCATGAGCGCTCAGACCACGATGCCGAGGAGATGTTTGGCCTCGAACACTCTTACTTACAAGCACTAGCAACAAGGAGAACAAAGATGGTTAAACTCGCCATAAATGTTGACCACGTAGCCACCCTGCGTCAGGCCCGTGGCAACACAGAACCAGACCCGGTCACGGCCGCCGCCATTGCCGAGCTTGCCGGGGCCACTGGCATTGTTGTGCATCTCCGGGAGGACAGGCGCCATATGCAGGACCGTGATATCGACATCCTGCGCAAGACCGTACAGACCAAGCTCAACCTGGAAATGGCAGCGGCTGAAGAGATTATTAAGATCGCCCTGGACCTGCAACCGGACATGGTCACCCTGGTTCCGGAAAAACGACAGGAGCTGACCACCGAGGGCGGCCTTGACGTGGCGGGTCAGATAAAAAAACTCAAAAAGGTTATTGCCAGGCTGGCCAAAAAGAATATTCCGGTGAGCCTCTTTATCGACCCTGACCCGGCCCAGATCCAGGCCTCAAAAGAGGTGGGCGCCACCTTTGTGGAGATCCACACCGGCCGCTATGCCGATGCCAGCAGCGAGGAGGAGGAGGATAAGGAGTTTGAGCTCATTGCAACGGCAGCCGAAGAGGCCTATGAAGCAGGTCTGCGGGTTTATGCCGGTCACGGTCTCAACTATGTCAATGCCGGCCGGGTGGCAGCCCTGCCCACCATTGAGGAACTTTCCATCGGCCATGCTGTCATGGCCCGGGCAATCTTCACCGGCCTTGACCAGGCTGTCCGCGAGATGGTGGATATCTGCCGGTTCGCCTAAGATACATGGACCTAAAAAAAGCCCTGCTTGCCATAACGGCAAGCAGGGCTTTTTTTAGGTCCATGTCAGAAAAATCAGAGTGTATTAATCCTGGGCGGCGGCAAAATCCCGTTCTTCCGGGGTCATGGCACGGGCATGGATGGCCTGCTTTGCCCGGTCAAACTCGATAACCACCCTCTCCTCCGGGGTCGTCAGAATCCTGCTTACCTTACCAATGGTTATCTGAACACCGGGGTGGATCTTATCGTACACATAGACACATTGGGTGGCCGCCTTTTCAATCTCCTCCTCAAGCTTTTCTTCAAGCTCGCTGAGCTGGTTATTGGCCTCCATAACCTTGGGCATCAGGGAGTTTAGTTTCTTGAGCTTTGCCGCATTCTCCGGGGAAAACTCTTTACCCTCATTCTTCTTCATCGCTGACAACGCAGTGATATCCTTCAACATCTCTGCAAGACGCGGCGGCCAAACCTCCTTGGCCTCCTCAATCTTTCTCTTCTTTTGCTCCAGGCTGGGGTTAAGGCCAACCACAATTTCGGTGTGAACCTCAGCATCGGAACCAATCTCCAGGGCATATAAAGAGCCGCCCAGGACATATCTGCCGCCAATGACGCCTCCCTTGCCGCGCAAGGCCTTGAGATCATTCTCCACCTTCATGTCGCCCTGAACGACAAAATCGCGGATAATCATGTTACCCCGGGTCTCAATGGAGCCGGTATTTTCGCAAAAATCCACATCCATATCACCCCAGACACGCACCGAGCATTCCTCACCGAGAAGACCGCCGCGAATCTTCAAACCAGACCCGGCAATAATTTCTGCGTTATTTACCCCCTCGCTGATATCAATACTACCCATACATTTGACCCGGAAGCCTGGGAGAACCTGGCCCCTGATTATCAGCTGCTTGCCACTGAAGGTGATATTGCCGACACTCATATCGACATCTGAGTTAACGATATGCTCCTCATAAACAGCAGGCTTGCCCCCGGCCATAACAAACTTGCCCTTGACCGTGGATGTGACCCGGAGCCCATCCTCACTTAGAGAAACACCAGGGCCGCATTTTATGGTGACATCCTTGCCATCCTTGGTGGCAATTTCCTCACCCAGAACATTACGGCCTGGAATTCCGGCGGTGGCAGCAATTTTCTCCAGGAGGAGCTGCTCCTCAGGAACATTGACGATGTTACCCAGCTCCCGAAAATCCCGCCGCTCATGGCGTGACTCCTCTAGATCCTTGGTCTGGATAACTGCGGGGCGAACAACAGGCCTTACCTTGGCATTTTCACCATATTGGGCAGGGGATCCGGTCGCAATCACCGCCTTGCCATCCTCCAGGGAGGGCATTCCCTCATTGAAGCCGTGGCAGACCCCGGCCTGCAGGACAATCTCCACCACATCCTTCCAGTCAGCTGGGTCAAAGCTTTCCGCCTGGTGGAGGGCAAAGTGGAGATGGAGCTTATCCTTGGACAGCTGCAACGTATACCTGTCATCACAGATTTTCTGCGGGTGTGACCCAAGGGTTATCTCAGACATCACATCATCCTAATTTAAAAAAAAGTTTTAATATTATCTTCCACAGGGAGAGATACTATGGCCCCTCACCCCTGCTTGTCGGCATAATTACTGATTTATTTACATTTTTTTTGGCCATTAGACATGGAGTGCCATTGTCTAAGTCCACATGGAAGGGTCGGCCCCATGGCTACTCAAAAAAAAGCTCTTAACAACTTTACTATAAACCATGTTATTTTAGCAAGTTACTTGACAATAAGCGATGTTTTGTCTCGAGCTTAAAATCATTCAGCCCCAAAATGCCTGTTTATACTGGCTGAAGTTCGTTGCTCATCAGAAAAGAAAATATAGACCCAAAAAAAATCTTACCCTTTAGCCGGCAGCATGCTCTTTTCAAGGCCGGCCCTGCCCCCCCCCGACACCACCTGCGCTCATCTCCCGAAAAAGAAGCATCACATAACCGGCCCCTATGAGGATGAGGATCATCGTAGCAATGGCGACCAGCGGGACTGAGATGAATCATCTCCCCAAAACCCACGGTGGTAACGGTAATTATGGTCATATACAGGCCATCATCAAAGGAAGCGCCCTCAATGATCATGTAACCACCGAACCAAAGGTCAAGATGGCAACGAGAACGATGACCAAATGATAGTTTTTCCCATGGGCCTTGATATTTTTTCTTTCACGGACCTGGGGCCCGTGGCCGATAAAGAAAGTAGGCTTGGTCTTCATATACGTGTTCATCTAGCCGCAGTGTCTTTTTCCGGAAAAGAGGACTGCTTGCCAGGCGAAGGGATTAATCAACATCAAAAAAAACATCTGACATGCTCTTTTTCCGGAAAAAAGGATTATTGTACTGACCAAGGTGACTTACCCACATCCCCACCTGTCACCATGCACGGTAACACCTTGAAATAATTACTAATTTAGATTTAAGGCCCTGGCGGCCCAGATATTGCTAATTAGTATTAACTAGCAAAAGCATTGATCCTTCTCCCGTCATCACAACCTGGAGGTTTAGTCATGACTACCAAGGATGTTATCAGACTGCTGATGTTAAGCCCTTTCTATTTTCGCCTTTCCCTACGCCAACGCCATAATCTTTTCCAGGAATTCTGCCGTCGTCACCAGATATAGTACAAAAAGTACAATCCGCGTCCCTGTGTATCTTCACGGGGGCCTGTTGTCCCTGCCGCTTTACACCACCCCATTAATGAATAGCTATTCACAAAATTGGCCCTCCATTATATTTTCGGTGGCACTCCCTGGCATCTTACGATATATTTTATCAATTTTTTAGATAGCAACTGCCTTTAGCCGTCTATGTACAGGTTACACCTGTGCCTATGGTGGTATCAACTTTATAAAAAAGACATTATTTCATGCAGAGATAATGGCCATCAATACATACTGAGATAGGAGTATATCATGAACATTCTTATGTTTGGTCCCAATGGTAGTGGTAAGGGCACCCAAGGTGCAATCATCCAGGAAAAAGAGGGCAACATCGCCCATATCGAATCCGGTGCTATTTTCCGTAAGAACATCGGCGGCGGTACCGAGCTTGGCATGAAGGCCAAGGAGTATAATGACCGGGGCGATCTTGTTCCCGATGATATCACCATCCCCATGATTCTCGATCGTCTCAAGGAGGATGACTGCAAAAGCGGTTGGATCCTGGACGGCTTCCCCCGCAACAAGGTACAGGGCGAGACCCTGGCCAAGGCCCTGAAGGATGAGGGCATCAAGCTTGACTACGTGGTGGAGATCGTTCTGCCCCGCGACATCGCCAAGCTGCGCATCACCGGCCGCCGCCTCTGCGAGAACGACAACAACCATCCCAACCACATCGCCTTTGACGCCATCAAGCCTGTGGAGAAGGACGGCAAACTGGTCTGCCGCGTCTGCGGCGGCGCCCTTTCCGCCCGCGCCGATGACCAGGATGATACCGCCATTGATAAGCGCCATGACATCTACTATGACAACAACACCGGCACCATGGCCGCTGTCAACGTCTTTAAGGCCATGACCGGTGACACCACCGTTATTTCCGTGGATGGCCAGCCCTCCATCAAGGAAGTTACCGAGACCATGCTGGCCGGTCTGAAGTAATTTCAGCCCCCACACCTGCTGTACGCATAAAAAAAGCCAGGGCCTATGCCCCGGCTTTTTTTTATGCTCTTCACGGATTACCGTGAAACCTTTGCTCTTGGTGTTTTGTTTTCCCCCATTCAGCCCTGAACTCCCACCCCTTCGACAGGCTCAGGGTACGGTCTCCGACAGGCTCAGGATACGGTCCCTGAGCCTGTCGAAGGGCCCGGCGGAAGGCGAGTGGTGCCAAAGGCCAAGGCTCAATGCGCTTGGCTATTTCTTTGAAATTTCTGAATACGGTTGTTGCCAAAATCAACAATATAGATATTGCCATTATCATCAAGGGCAATATCCGTCGGATATTTAAATTGCCCTAAGCCCTCGCCTTCAGCGCCGATGGCTCCCAGGAACACGCCTCTTTCGGTGAATTTCTGGATGCGGTGATTATAAAAATCAGCCACAAAGACATTGCCCTCCGGCCCAACCTCCACGGCAATGGCGACCTTGAACCAGCCATGACCACTGCCCGGGATGTTGATGGCCAGCAGCCCCCCCCATTTGCGGACAAATTCTCCGTCAGGCCCAAATACCTGGATGCGGTCATTATAGGCATCTGCCACCAGCAGGCTGCCGTCACCCAAGAGCGTCACATCGGTGGGATAATTGAAGAGGCCCGCCTTGATCCCCTTTTTTTCTGTTACGCCGTATTGGCGGATGAACTTTCCGTCAGAATCCAGGAGTTGAACCCTATGGTTAAAAAAGTCAGCCACATAGAGGCGGTCTTTTTCATCAATCGCCACCCCGCCTGGACTGTCGAACTGACCTGGCCCCGAACCTGGGGAGCCCATCATTGCAGAGGGCTTGCCAGTTAGGGAAAATGTCTGGATGCGGTCATTGCCAAACTCTGCCACATAGAGTCTCCCCTTGCTGATATCCATGAGCATGGGCCGGGCAAGTTCACCAGAGCCATGCCCTTGGCGCCCGAAGCTGCGGAGGAAATTGCCGTCAGGATCAAATACCTGTATCCGGTTATTCCCCGCATCGCTGACAAATATCTCCCTGCCGGCAATGGCAACACCAATGGGCTCGTTGAATTGACCTGGGCCGTTGCCAGCGCTCCCCCAGGCCCGCACGAAGGTATAGCCCGGTTCCCGGGCCGAGGAAAACCCGGTGCAGCCGGTTAAAAGACATAAAAAAACAAGAAGTACATTAACGCCCGTTTTTTTTGTTTCCATCAGAAATTCACCTTCGCAACTGTGCAAACTCTAAGGTTTTTGGATAGGGGTTTAGGCTGTAGGCTGTAGGCTGTAGGCTGTAGGCTGTAGGCTGTAGGCTGTAGGCTGTAGGCTGTAGGCTGTAGGCTGTAGGC
>JAUVQZ010000115.1 GCA_030597865.1 Pseudomonadota bacterium
ATTGATAATTGGTGGCCAGGCGGTCCATGGTCATGGCCAGGTATTGGTTGGCCGAGCAGTAGCAGCCCGGGCCGTCCGGCTGGCCCATGATCAGCAAATCATAGCCCGACTCTTCGATAATGGCCTGCTGGATCTTCATCTCCATGAACTGGTCCCGGGTCATGCCCGTGGGCAGCTCACCCTTGAGATCCTTTCTGATCTGGCCGATGGTCATGCCAATATCAAGACCGAGGAGTTCGTTGAGGTTGGCGTTGGCGTCGGCATCCACGGCCAGGATGGGTGTCATCCTGCGGCTGACAAGGTATTTGATGAGCAGGGCCGAGGTGGTGGTCTTGCCGGTGCCGCCCTTGCCTGCCATGGCTATTACTTTTGGAGTCATTTTTTTAGTGCCTTACTGCCGAAAAAGCGTCATGAAAAAACAAGAATCTGGAAAAACCCTTATGAAATTATAAGGTTACCTTTGCCTCCAAGGCACTTATCCAATCCTTAATTTCCGCTTTAGCGGATTAGAATTTGAGTTGTAAGAATGGGGAACCATCCTGGGGTAAGCTCTTTGTTGTTTACCTGTTAACTCCTTATTTCTCAACTCCTTATTTCTCAAATTCTTGGCGGTTACCGCCACATAAGCCTTGCAAGAAAGGGGGGAGTTGGTATTTTAGCCGGTTTATGTCTTTCCTCATGGGAAGGCGTGTTTTGACAGTGTAGACCCGGCCAATATAGAGGCCGTGCGATATTTTATCACGGAGATGATTTCATGGATTACAGGGAAACCCTGAACCTGCCGGCAACCAAGTTTAAGATGAAGGCCAACCTCACCCAGAAGGAACCGGAATATTTAAAGAAATGGCAAAAGGAAGATCTCTACGCCACGGTTCAGGAGGCCACCAAGGATCGGCCCCTCTATGTCCTCCATGACGGCCCTCCCTATGCCAACGGCCATCTCCACATGGGCCACGCCTTTAACAAGATTTTAAAGGATATCATCCTCAAATCAAAGCGTATGTCCGGCTTCCATGCCCCCTTTGTGCCGGGCTGGGACTGCCACGGTCTGCCCATTGAGCTCAATGTTGACAAGGAGATGGGCGCCAAGAAGAAGGAGGTGCCCAAGCTCTCCTTCCGGGCCGCCTGCCGCAAGTATGCTGGCAAGTGGGTGAAGACCCAGATGAAGGAGTTTCAGCGTTTTGGCGTCCTTGGCGACTGGGATGATCCCTACCTCACCATTCATTACTCCTATGAGGCGGCCATTGCCCGGGAGTTTAACCGTTTTCTGATGAACGGCTCGGTGGTGCGCAGCAAAAAGCCGGTCTACTGGTGTTCCTCCTGCGTCACCGCCCTGGCTGAGGCTGAGGTGGAGTATTACGACCACACCTCAAACTCCATCTATGTGAAGTTTGAGGTGGATAAGGATCTGGGCGACATTATCCCGGAGCTGGCCGGGAAAAAGACATCGGCGGTGATCTGGACCACCACCCCCTGGACCCTGCCCGCCAACATGGGCGTTGCCCTCCATCCCCAGTTTGACTACGTGGCTGTGGAGGTGAATGGCGAGGTGCTGATCATGGCCCAGGGCCTGGTTGAAAAGGCCATGACCGAGTTTGGCCTTGCTGATTATCAGGAACTCGCCATCTTCTCGGGTCAGCTCCTGGAGGGGCGTCACTGTAAACATCCCTTCCTGGATCGACTCTCCAAGTTTGTTCTGGCCGATTACGTCACCCTGGAGACCGGCACCGGCTGTGTTCATACTGCCCCCGGTCATGGCCGCGAGGATTATATCACCGGCCTCAACTACGACCTCGAGGTGCTGAGCCCGGTGGATGACCATGGTGTGTTCACCGAGGAGGCCGGCGCCTATAGCGGCATGAATATCAAGGACGCCAACCCGGTGATCTGTGAGGACCTGGCCAAGGGCGGCCATCTCCTGGCCAAGAACGATATGGGCCACAGCTACCCCCATTGCTGGCGCTGCAAGAAGCCGGTGATCTTCCGGGCCACCGAGCAGTGGTTCATCGGCATGGACACCAATCATCTCCGTGACAAGGCCCTGGCCGCCATCAAGGAGGTGACCTGGACGCCGAGCTGGGGCATGGAGCGTATCCACGGCATGGTGGAGAACAGGCCTGACTGGTGCCTCTCCAGGCAACGGGCCTGGGGTGTGCCCATCACCGCTATTCTCTGTGGCAAATGCGGCGATATCATGAACACCGACAAGGTCAATGGACGTATTGACGAGCTCTTCCTCAAGGAGGGCGCTGACGCCTGGTTCAGCCATGATGTCAGCGATTTTCTCGGTAAGGACACCGTGTGCCAGTGTGGCTCCACCGAGTTTCAGAAGGAGGAGGACATCCTGGACGTCTGGTTTGACTCCGGGGTCAGCTACACCGCTGTCCTTGAGCAGCGCGGTCTGGCCACCCCGGCCGATCTCTATTTGGAGGGTTCTGACCAGCATCGCGGCTGGTTCCAGAGCTCACTCCTGGCCTCGGTGGGAACCCGTGGCATTGCCCCCTATAAGGGTGTGCTCACCCACGGCTTTGTGGTGGACAAGCATGGTAAAAAGATGTCCAAGTCCGTGGGCAATGTCATTGCCCCAGATGAGATCATTAAAAAATATGGGGCTGAGATCCTGCGCCTCTGGGTCTCCTCCGAGGATTACCGCGACGATATCAAGATCTCCGATGAGATCTCAAAGCAGCTCTCCGATGCCTACCGCAAGATCAGAAATACCATCCGTTACCTGCTCAGTAACCTTGGCGATTTTAATCCGGCCACGGACACCATCGCCTTTGAGGACATGGAGGAGCTTGATCGCTGGGCCCTGTCCCAGTATGAGCGCATGAAGCGCCGGGTGCGGGGCGGCTATGACTCCTATGAGTTTCACCACGTCTTCCATGGCCTCCAGCATTTCTGCACGGTGACATTGAGTAATTTCTACCTCGATATCATCAAGGATCGCCTCTACTCCGAGCTGCCCGCCTCCCGGCTGCGCCGCTCGGCCCAGACCGTGCTCTATGAGGTCCTGGTGGGGATGCTGAAGTTGATGGCGCCGGTGGCAACCTTTACCGCTGTGGAGTCCTGGGAATACCTGCCCGAGGATGCCAGGCGCGAGGAAAATATCTTCATCGCCCTCTTTCCCGAGGAGAATGACGCCTATCTCCAGGATGAGCTCTATGCCACCTGGCAGCGCTTGCAGGATGTTCGCGGTGAGATCACCAAGGTGCTGGAGGCGGCCCGCCGGGACAAGGTGATCGGCCATCCCCTGGAGGCCGAGGTGGTGCTCACCGTTGCTGACGATCTGGCCGCATTTCTGGCCGATAAGTGGCAGACCATGGAGATGATCTCCAATGTCTCCGTGCTCACCCAGGCGGCCGAACCAGCTGCCGGTGCCGTGGTCAGTGAGGAGATCGATGGTCTCCATGTCCTGGTCAGACCGGCCAGTGGCGACAAATGCGAACGTTGCTGGACCCGCAGTGATAGCGTGGGCCAGGATGGTGAGCATCCCACCATCTGCAGCCGCTGTTTAGGCGTTGTAAAGGAGCTCTCATAACTAGTGCCTGTCCATAAATGGTCTTTTCGCAGTCCTTGATCTCCGGCAAAAACCATCATTTCTGGACAGACACTAACTACGGGTAAAATGGATGATCTTCATCCTTCATCCCCATAATTCATCCTTAAAAACCATGACATTTCAAGCAACCCGGCAGAACGTCAACCTGGCCATGCGCCGTTTTTACTCCATGCTCTCCATCCTCTGGGGCGTGGTGGCCCTTGACCAGGCCACCAAGTGGTGGGTCATGGCCAATTTTAGTCTCTATGATTTGCGGGAGGTCATTCCAGGTTTTTTTAACCTGGTCTATCTCCATAACAGCGGCGCCGCCTTTAGTCTGTTGGCCTCAGTGGAGGGCGCCTGGAAGCAGTGGTTCTTTATAGCGGTGGCCGTGGCAGCCCTGGGATTTATTCTTGTCCTGTTCAAGCAGTACTGCGTGGCCAATATGGGCTACACCATTGCCCTGGGCCTTATCGGCGGCGGTGCCGTGGGCAATCTCATCGACCGCCTCCGCTTTGGTTCGGTGGTGGATTTCCTTGATTTTTATGCCTTTGGCTGGCACTGGCCCGCCTTCAATGTTGCCGATTCCGCCATCTGTGTAGGGGTAGGACTGTTTCTCTACAGGAACCTGCGGGATGGCAACCTGGAAGAGAGCAAGCAATAAGCGTAAATTTTTGCCACGGAACCCACGGAAGGCACGGAAAGTATTTTTTTGTTTTACTTCAGAGTATTCCGTGGGTTCCGTGGTAAATCAAAAAAAGATCAACATCACCTCGGTGGTGTTTTGATGTGAAAGGAGTAAAAAATGTCGAAAATAGCAATTCTCTTTCCCGGCCAGGGTTCTCAGTTTGTCGGGATGGGTAAGGATTTCCTTGAGACAGACAGCGATGCCCAGGCCTTGATGACCAAGGCGGAAGAGATTTCCGGATTTCCCCTTAAAAGGCTGTGTCTGGAAGGACCCATGGAGGATCTCACCAGAACCCTCCACCTGCAGCCAGCCATGACAGTGCTTGATCTTATCTGCTGGCAGGCCCTGGCCAAGGCCGGCGTCAAGGGAGATTTCTTTGCGGGCCATTCTCTGGGTGAATACGCTGCCCTCCATGCCGCAGGTGTCCTGTCAGCCGAGGACACCCTGACCCTGGTCTCTGAAAGGGGGCGGCTCATGGAACGTGAGGCCACGGCCAACCCGGGTGCCATGAGTGCTATCCTAAAGCTCGGCATTAATGATGTGGAGGAGATTGTTGCCGCCTGCAGGGACAAGGGCGAGGTGACGGCTGCCAACTATAATTCGGCCCAGCAGATTGTCATCTCCGGCGAGAAAGGGGCCGTGGAGGCGGTCGGCGCCCTGGCTGAGGAAAAGGGCGGTAGGGCCATTGCCCTGCCGGTGAGCGGGGCCTGGCATTCCAAGCTCATTGCCGGCGCCATTCCTGATTTTGAAAGGGCCATGGCTCAAGTTACCTTTAACAGCCCCCGGGGCTCCATGCTTTTTAATGTGACCGCTGCCCCGGAGACCGATCCTGACGCCATCCGTGTCATCATGAGTCAACAGATCGCCGCCATGGTTAGGTGGTATGAGATCATCATGGCCATGTACGAGCAGGGCGCCACAACCTTTATTGAGGTGGGGCCCAAGAAGGTGCTCACCGGCTTGATGAAAAAACTGCTGCCCTCTGGTCATAACTGCACCTGCCTGCAGGTGGAAGATCCGGCCGGGGTGGCCGCCTGTCTTGAGAGGATCTAGCCGATCCCTGGTTTACGGTTGTCGGTCAAGGTCAGCGTTTAGCTCACAGTTTGCGGAAGGGTTCTGAGTGGTAAATGTACCCTGGGCAGGCAACTGTGGACCGTCAACGGTGAACACTCTCTCCAGGAAACTCAAGATTTGAAGTGGATACCAAGGGTTACCACGGGGGTGAAGGGAGCAGTTATGTCCCTCCTTTAAACACTTGACATCCATAGGTAGACCAAGTATTTTCTCCTGTTTCCGTACCCAGGACTATTGGTGCGCCCGCAGGAGATACGCCCAGACTTCGAGAGTTTGGGGGGTACGCCTCGGCTGTATCTTATATATTGTTAACATCAGCACCCCACGGTGCTCATAACTATAAAAAATGTTTGAGAATCTTTCTGATCGCCTAAATAAAGTCTTCCGTGACCTGCGTGGCCATGGCAAGCTCTCTGAAGCTAATATCCAGGAAGCCTTAAAAGAAGTGCGCATGGCCCTGCTTGAGGCTGATGTCAACTTTAAGGTGGTCAAAGATTTTATTGCCATAATCCAGGAGAAGGCGGTGGGCCGTGAGGTCACCGAAAGTCTTTCCCCTGGTCAGCAGGTTGTCAAGATTGTCCACGATGAGCTTGTTGAGCTCCTGGGTGGCCAGTCCGAGGCCCTGCAGCTTGGTGGCAAGGGTCCGGCCGTCATTATGATGGTTGGTCTGCAGGGTTCCGGTAAGACAACCTCTTCCGGTAAGCTAGCAAAATTATTAACAAAGCAGGGGCGTCGGCCCTATCTGGTTCCTGCTGATGTGTATCGGCCTGCCGCAATCCAGCAGCTCACCGTGCTCGGCGAGACCCTTGGCATTCCTGTCCATCCCTCCAAAACGGAGCAGGATCCAGTCAGCATCGCCAAGAACGCCTTGCAGGTGGCCGAAAAGAGTAATTACGACACCCTGCTCATTGATACGGCAGGTCGCCTCCATGTTGATAAAACCCTCATGGAGGAGTTGCAGAGTATCAAGGCGGCGGTGAATCCGGCTGAGATCCTGTTTGTGGCAGATGCCATGACCGGTCAGGACGCCGTTACTGTGGCTGATAAGTTTAATCAGGACCTGGCCATTTCCGGTGTCCTGCTTACCAAGATGGAGGGTGATGCCCGCGGCGGTGCAGCCCTGTCCATCAAGAAGGTAACCCAGTGTCCCATCAAGTTTGTCGGTGTCGGTGAAGAGCTTGACGCCCTTGAGGTCTTC
Source organism: Pseudomonadota bacterium (assembly GCA_030597865.1). Classification (GTDB taxonomy): domain Bacteria; phylum Desulfobacterota; class Desulfobulbia; order Desulfobulbales; family SURF-16; genus BM506. The sequence goes on from JAUVQZ010000115.1 coordinate 6,502, forward strand.
CATCCCGATCGTATCGCCTCCCGTATTCTGGGCATGGGCGATATGCTCACCCTTATTGAAAAGGCTGAGGAGGTTGTCGACAAGAAGCAGGCTGAAAAGCTGGCCCAAAAGATCCGCAAGGATGCCTTCACCCTGGAAGATTTTCTCGGTCAGATCCAGCAGATCAAGAAGATGGGTTCCCTGGAGCAGATCATGGGCATGATTCCTGGCTTAAACCGCATGAAGCAGATGCAGAATATGCCGAAGCCCGATGAAAAGGAACTTGGTAAGGTGGAGGCGGTTATCCGCTCCATGACATCTGGTGAGAGGAATAAACACCAGATCATCAACGCCAGCCGCCGCCAGCGCATTGCCAGGGGCAGCGGCACCTCGGTGCAGGATGTCAATAAGGTGATCAAGAGCTACACCGAAATGCTCAAGATGATGAAGAAGATGAAGGGCAAGATGGGTGGCGGTAAGGTCGTTGCCAGCGGCAAGAAGAGGCGTAAGCGACCAAAAGGATTAATGAGATAGAGGCGCTGCCGGGCAGGATGGGGCAGGACTTCAATACTAAGAAACACAGGTTGTATCATATAATAAAGGGTTTTTGAGGTGACGGTTTCAGGTGGACAGGATGTCTCACCCCCGGCACCTTGGAAAACTCTGTTAAGGAGAAAAACATGGCTGTAAAAATTCGTTTGACCAGAATGGGTAAGAAAAAGAAGCCTTTTTACCGCATCGTGGCAGCAAACTCTGAAGCTCCCCGTGATGGTAAGTTTCTGGACATCGTTGGCACCTATGACCCCATGCAGAAGCCTGCTGTCGTTACTTGGCATCAGGACAAACTCCAGCATTGGCTTGATCAGGGCGCTACCCCTTCCACCACCGTTAAGAGCCTGATGGCCAAGGCTGCTGCCGAATAAATGCAGGAGCTCATTCGTCATATTGCCACGGCCCTGGTGGAAGACCAGGCCAGTGTTGAGGTCAAGGAGGTTGAGCGGGAGGATGCTCGGGTCATTGAACTTCATGTGGGTCCGGACGATCTTGGCAAGGTCATTGGCAAACAGGGCCGTACTGCCCGGGCCATGCGCTCCCTATTGGCTGCGGCCACGGCAGGGAGCGGTAAGGACATCCGCCTGGAAATTGTTGAATAGTATGGGGCTGGCAGCATGGTGACAGAGCCGTCAGGCCTTATCCATGTTGGCAAGATCACCAAACCCCACGGTATTCGTGGCGAGGTGAAGATATACAGCCTGTCTGGACAGCCGGAGAACTTCCGCGATTATCCCCAGCTTGTCCTGGTCCAGGGGGATGAGCAGCGCCGCTATGCAGTTAAGACATGTCGCAGCCAGGGTAATTTTGCTGTGGTTGCCCTTGATGGTGTGGCTGATCGCAATAGGGCTGAAGATCTTGTCGGTTGCCAGGTCTGGGTGGCTGAGGAGTATCTCGCCCCCCTGGCCGATGATGAGTTTTATTGGCACCAGGTCATGGGCGCTGAGGTGGTGGATCTTGAGGGGCATGCCCTCGGCACCTTAACCTCTCTCATGGTCGCAGGCGGAGTCGACCTGCTGGTGGTAGAGCAGGCTGGGGAAGAGATGCTTATCCCCAGTCGAGAAGAATTTTTAGTGGAAATCGGAGCGGATAAGATCATTGTTGATCTACCCCCTGGGTTTCTTGATATCAACCGCAGAAAATGAGTCTTCGTTTTGATGTATTGACCATCTTTCCCGACCTGCTGAGCTCTCCCCTTGATGAGGGGATCATTCGCCGGGCCAGGCAGGATGAGAAGATCGAGGTTGCTATCACCAATATCCGTGATTTTGCCACGGATAAGCATGCCATGACCGATGACCGCCCCTTTGGCGGCGGTGAAGGCATGGTCATGAAGCCGGAACCTCTCACCGCTGCCACTAACCAGGTGAAGGGGGCAGGCAACGGCAAGGTCGTGCTGCTGAGCCCTCAAGGCCGGCGCTTTGATCAGCAGGTGGCGGAAGAATTTGCCGGGCTGTCTCATCTGATCCTGGTCTGTGGCCGTTACGAGGGCCTTGACCAGCGTTATATAGACCAGCAGGTTGATGAAGAGATTTCCATTGGTGACTTTATCCTCACCGGTGGTGAGCTGGGAGCCATGATCATCATTGATGCGGTGACCAGGCTGCTGCCCGGTGTTCTTGGCTGTGCCGAGTCGGTGAGCGCCGACACCTTCAGCCGGGGCAGCTTGAAGTATCCCCAATATACTCGGCCACGGGTCTTTGCGGGGCATGGGGTGCCTGAAGTTTTGCTCTCCGGTGATCATGCCAGGATTGAGCAATGGCGTTGGCTGCAGGCAGTGGAAAAGACAAAAAAAAGGCGGCCTGATCTCTTTGCAACCATGGAATTTTCAAGCAAAGAGATAGTCCTCCTTAAACAGCACGGCATTGTGTAATTGAGCCGGGCAATGGCAATAGTGCACCCCCTATGCTGGATATCGCCCTTATTCATCATCCGGTATACAATAAGAATCGAGAGATAATC
>JAUVQZ010000285.1 GCA_030597865.1 Pseudomonadota bacterium
AATGAAACTTGAACTGGTTCGTATGCGCCTTGGCGAACCAGATGACAGAGGAACCAGGCACCCAGAGGCCGTTCCAAACTCCAATAACTCCATCGTTGTTGATACGGTTGTCTCTTCCCTTGGCCAGATGGCCTGTGATGGTTCCTTTATGGGTGGTGAACTGGAAGGCCAGCTGGCTATTTCAGCGAAAAATACTCTCAAGGCCTCGCCCCGCGACTTTTTGACCTCTGTGCCCGGTGTCTTTGCCGCAGGTGATTGTGTGTCCGGTCCGCGAACCGTGATCCAGACCGTTGTCTCGGCCCGCAAGGCAGCCTCTAATATCCACTCTTTTATAACCGGCGAAAGCAAAGAAGAGGCGGATAACAGGTTTAACTTCACCCGTGGTAAATCCTTTGACCAGGTTGATATGGCCAATTTTGAAGGCATCGATATAAAGCTTCGCGAGAAGATGCCCACCAGGCCTCCAGAGACTGCCAGGCAGGATTTCAGTGAGGTCAAGCTTGGTTTCTCCGAGGAGATGGCCAAGAACGAGGCTGATCGTTGTCTCTCCTGTGGCTGTACGGCCTTTGACCGTTGTGACCTGAAAAAGCTCGATATTGACCACAAGGTTAATATCAACAAGAGCGGCATGGGCAAAAAACCCCTTTATGCCAAGGATTATTCCCACCCGGTCATCACTGTTGACCTCAATAAATGTGTGTATTGTCAGCGCTGTGTAAACAGCTGCGAATATGACGCCCTGGAGTTGGGCCATGATGGATTTGACGACCATGGCAATCCGGCAAACATCATCCTTAACTTTAGGGATAACTGTGTAAATTGCGGTAATTGCGTTGATAATTGCTCGACAGGTTCGCTCAATAAATTGACGTCCATCGTTCCGCTCAACTATGAAAAGATGGAAGAGGTGAGAACCACCTGTCCCTATTGCGGCGCCGGCTGCCAGCTTCTCTTAAAGGTCAAGGGTGACACCTTGATGGAGGTTTCTTCAGAACCTGATCTGGCCCCTAATTATGGAGCCCTCTGTGTGAAGGGACGTTTTGCCCATAATTTTGTCCATTCTGATGAGCGTCTCACCAAGCCCCTGGTTCGCCGCCATGGCCAGCTGGTGGAGACCAGTTGGGATGACGCCTATAACATCATTGCCAAGAAATTCCTTGATATCAAGTCCACCCATGGACCTGACTCCATTGCCGGTTTCAGCTGCGCTCGGGCCACCAATGAAGAAAATTATCTCATGCAGAAATTCATGCGCACAGCGATCGGCACCAATAATATCGATCATTGTGCCCGACTCTGACACGCTCCCACGGTGGCCAGTTTGGCCCTCACCTTTGGCAGCGGCGCAATGACCAACTCCATTGCAGATACAGAGAAGACGGATCTCTTTATGATGATCGGTTCAAACCCTGATACCAGTCATCCCACCATTGGCCTGCGTGTCCATCAGGCGGTTGATCGGGGCGCCAAGCTCATCATTGTTGACCCCCGCCGCACCAGACTTGCTGAGCGGGCTGATCATTGGCTGCGCATTGAGCCGGGTACGGATGTCGCCTTTTTGAACGGCCTGATGCATATCATTCTGGAAGAGGATCTCTGGGACAAGAAGTTTGTTGAAGAACGTACCGAAGACTTTGACGATGTTGTCAAGCTTGTTAAAAAATACACCCCTACATATGTCTCCGACATCACAGGAATTTCTGAGGAGCAGCTCTATACCGTGGCCCGCCTCTACGCGGCGGAAGGGCGTCATGCCATCTTCCACGGCATGGGTATTACCCATTATGTAGCGGGTACTGACCGGGTGAAGAGTATTGCCAACCTTGCCATGCTCTGCGGTAAGGTTGGTGTTGAGGGCGGCGGTTGTAATCCCCTGCGCGGCCAGAACAATGTCCAGGGCGCCTGTGATATGGGAGCCCTCTTTAATAGTCTGCCCGGCTATGGCAGCCTTGAAAATGACGATCTGCTCGACAGGCTGGAGGATCTCTGGAAGGTCAAGGTTCCCCGCAAGCCAGGTAAGCCGGCCACTGAGGTGTGGGATAATGTCATGACCGGCGATATCCGCGGCCTCTATGTCTTTGGCGAAGATCCGGCGGTTGCCGATCCCAATATCGCCCATGTTCAAGCTGCCCTAGAAAAGGTAGATTTCCTGGTGGTCCAGGATATCTTCCTCACCGATACGGCCAAGGCCGCTGACGTGGTGTTGCCGGCCGCCTGCTTTGCTGAGAAGGACGGCACATTTTCCAACACCGAACGCCGTGTTCAGCGGGTTCGCAAGGCCGTCAATCCTCCGGGTGAGGCCAAGCCTGACTGGCAGATCTTCACCGAGCTCTCCCAGAAGATGGGCTATGACAATATGCAGTACAGCTCGGCCGAAGAGGTCTTTGAGGAGATTCGTAACCTTCTCCCCCAGTATAAGGGAATTACCTACGAGCGTTTGGAAAAGGTCGGTCTGC
>JAUVQZ010000194.1 GCA_030597865.1 Pseudomonadota bacterium
AGCAGTTTTGGTCTGCAGGCCGGTATCTTCACCCGTGACATCCATAAGGCCCAGCTGGCCTGGGACAGCCTGGAGGTAGGCGGCGTGATCATCGGCGATATCCCCTCCTGGCGGGCCGACCAGATGCCCTACGGCGGCATCAAGGATTCAGGCCTGGGCCGCGAGGGCATCCGCTACGCCATGGAAGACATGGGCGAGATCAGGCTGCTGGTGATCCGTACCCTGCCGGTATAGCCGTTGTCCTTTACCTTCTTTAGCCACGGAATCCACGGAAAACACTGAAATAAACCCTTTTTTGTTTTTCCGTGCCTTCCGTTGATTCCGTGGCCCAAAGAGCACTCTGGCCCTGTTGATAATCAAAACTTGACCTAAGGGCCGGAAACCACTACATAACAGACATTAACGGGTACATTCTTGGGCGGGAGCGAGCTTGCTCCCACCTTTCATAAGTAATGATAGAAGACAACCAGCCATGACAACAATCGGTATCATCGGCCCGCACGGCTCCAACACCTGGCAGGCGGCCACCAGCTACAGCCCACAGGCAGAACTCATAAGTTTCCCCCATCATGCCGGCCTGGCCCGCGCCTTTGCCAAGGGGCAGGTGGAGATGATGATCCTGCCGGTCTACAACACCCGGATGGGCGGGGTCCTCAAATCCTTCCAGGTCATGGAAAAGATGAAAAACGGCCACTGGATCGACAATATCGTCCAGCCCATCCATCTTTCCCTGGGGACATTAGACAACAGCGACCAGCTCAAGGTCGTCCTTGGCACCGGCCAGGTCATCCACCAGTGCGAAGATTACCTCACCGATACCCACCCGGATATCTCGCTGCTCACCGTCACCAATCTGGCAGAGGCCCTGGAAGACATCAAGGCCAATGAACGTCTTGATTATGGGGTCATTGAAGCGGAAACACTTTTAAAGGATCAGGGCCTGACCATCCGGGAACGGGAGATTGCCCCCCATAACAAGACCCGTTACGCGGTGATCGGCCGCACCCCCCGCCCGGCCACGGGCTATGATGCCACCTCCATCCTCACCGTACCCCTGAAGGATCGGGTGGGTATGCTCTATGATACCCTGGGCGCCTTTACCCAGCGCGGCATCAACATCCTCGACATGCGGGCCGAATCAAACGCCAAGACCCAGGAGTTGCAGATATTTATCGAGGCAGAGGGCCATTACCAGGATGAGGTCCTTGTCGAGGCCCTGGCCAGCATTGAACATGCCGTCATCCAGGAAAACGACTGCCTGAAGGTGCTTGGCTCCTACCCAAGGGTGGATATGCGCATCAAACGCATCAAGACCTTTGGTTTTATCGGCACCGGAGATATGTCCACCTGGTTTGCCAAAAAACTGGAAAACGAGGGCTATGAGACCATTGTCACGGGCCGCTCCACAAGCCTGCGCCCGGAGGAGATGATTGCCCAGGTGGATGTGGTGCTGATCTGCGTGCCCATCAGCTTTACCTCGGCCACCATTGCCCAATACGGCAAACACCTCATGGACGGCCAGGCCATGATCCTGCTGGCCGGCGAGGCGGAAGACACCCTTAACACAGCCCTGGAACATACCAGCCAGGGCGTGGAGCTGATGCTGGTCCATAACCTCTGGGGTCCGGCTGCCCTCACCATGAAGGACAAGAACGCCTCGGTGGTGCGTACCCCTCGCAGTGGCGCCCTGTGCTCCGAGTTTGAGGCCTTTTTATACAAGCATGGCGCTGCCATCCACCATGATTCACCCCAGAAGCATGACCTGCTCATGGGTGTGGGCCAGAAGCTGCCCACCGCCATTTCAGTGGCCCTGGCCATGGCCCTGGCCGATAATGACATCCAGATGGCCGATATCCCCAGCCATGCCACCCTCACCTCCCTTTACTCCATCCTGGCCATGGCCCGCGTCCATAACCAGAACCCCAGGACCTACGCCGAAATCATGTCCACCAAGGGTGAGGGCCGTAGGATCGTCCGCAGCTTTGCCGAGAATATTATCAAGATCATGGAGATGGCGGAAAAGGAGGAGATCACCGCCCTCTGCGACCAGATCGAGGCGAGCAGCGCATATCTGACCCAGGACTTCCTTGATGCCTCCATGAAACAGTCCCTTGCGGTGGACAGGGTTTTAGGAAAGCTGGTGAACCCTTAGCAAAAAACCCTTCATTCTTCTTCGTGATCCTTGTAAGGCAAGGCAGAGACGTGAAAATAAACGAGGCCCCCCCATGGCATCCCACATCGATTTTGACGAACGATACAAGACCGGCAACACCCCCTGGGAGATCAACCGGCCTGACCTGAGCCTCATTGATTTTGTCAAAGAGACCCCTGTTCCCCCCTGCCGGGCCATTGACATCGGCTGCGGCACCGGCAACAATGTCCTGTGGCTTGCCCAGCAGAATTTCCAGGCAACGGGCTATGACCTTTCGCCCCTGGCCATCAAAAGCGCCCGAAAAAAAGCCGCCGTTGCCCGGGTGAACTGCTCCTTTGTTAATACAGATTTCCTCCTCGATGAAATTGCCGACAACTCCTTTGACTTTGCCTTTGACCGCGGCTGTTTCCACCACATCCTTGACCACGACCGGCGCTTGGCCTTTGCCCAAAAGGTTGGCCGAATCCTCTCCAGGGACGGGATCTGGCTGTCGCTTATCGGCAACACCGATGAGACCAGGCAGGGACCAGGGCCGCCAAGGCTGTCGGCAAGCCAGATCAGCACGGCCGTGGAACCGTATTTTCAGATCATTTCCATCAAGTCCCACCATTTCGATTTTGACCATGAAGGCATCCCTGCCATGAACTGGGTCTGTCAGATGAAGAAAAGGTCTATTCAGCAGTAAGGAACCAATCAGTTTATTTTTTAAGCCACGGAACCCACGGAAAAACACTGAAGAAAACCTGTTTTTTATTTTCCGTGTCTTCCGTGGATTCCGTGGCAAAACATATTCTAAAAAAGATTATGATTGAGCAACATACGCCACCCCCCATCAGCCCGGCCTAAAGAGAACAAAAATATGCCCTCCCTACTTCTTTATCTCGTCCCCCCAGCCCTTGGCGCCTTTATCGGCTACATGACCAATTATGTGGCCATCAAGATGCTCTTCCGGCCCTTAAGGCCCTGGAAGATATTGGGCATACGGGTGCCGATGACCCCCGGCGTCATTCCCTCAAAACGCCATGACCTGGCCTGCAACATCGGTGAAATGGTGGGCTCCCATCTGCTCACCTCAAATGACATCGGCAAGGCCATTTCCAGCCCCAATTTCCAGAAGGAGCTGGCCACCCTCATTAACAGCCGTCTCGACTCTGTCCTTAAAAAGGACCTGGGCCCCATCACCGATATCATTCCCCAACGCTTTTCCTCCTATTTCCTGGCCACGGTCAAGGTGCTGCGCTGGCGTTTTATTGACCAGCTCCACCATTACCTGGAAAGCGACGAGTTCAGTGAAACCATCTCTGCCACCCTCCAGGACAGGATGGATGAATTCCTCAAATCCACCATGAAGGAGGCCTTTCCAGCGGACAGCCGCCAACATTTCTACACCTTTTTGGAACAGACCGCAGCAACCATGCTCAGCCATCCCCGCCTGGAAGAGTGGCTCCGCGACCTGCTCAGCACCAAGATTGATGACTTTATCAAGGCTGGAAAATCCCCTGATGACCTGATCCCTGATGATGTCATCGACTATATCTCCAGCCGTTTGCAGCAGGAGGCCCCGGCCATCCTCAGCAAGCTGGCCGGGGTGGTCCAAGAGCCGGAACTGCAGAGGCGTATCGCCGCTTCCATCTGCGAGGCCATCGGCAATTTCACCTCCTCCCTGGGTCCCCTGGCCGCCATGGTCAGCGGTTTCCTGAGCCCGGAGCTCATTGAAAAAAAGGTTTGCAGCTTTCTCACGGACAAGGGTGATGAAATTGGCGAATGGCTCGACAATGAGGCCCTGCAGGAGCGGGTATCACACATCTTGACCGACAAGGTTCGGGAGTTTCTTGCCACCCCCTTTTCCCAGTTTCTGGACGGGGTCAGTGAGGAGAAGAAAGAACAGCTTCTCGAGGATATTCTCACCCAGGTCATCGCCCTTCTGCAACATCCCAAAACAGCGGAGAGCCTCACCGCCCTGCTCAGGGATGCCATAGCCGGCCAGGACGAGCGCACCATTGAAGAGATCTTTGCCGAGATCTTCGGGCCCCAGGGCCTGGAAAAGAGCAAAGAGTGGCTGTCCGCCAAGGTGGTCAGCACCATGCGCTCAGCCCGGGTGAAGAAGCTTATCGACACCCTGATCATCGAACATGTGGAGAAAAAACTGCTGGGCCACCCCATTGGCAGACTCACCGACATCCTCTCCCCCGAGGTCCAGGAGAGCATGGCGGATTATGCCCGCATCCAGATCAGCGACCTCCTGGTCCGCGAGGTCCCCGGCCTGGTGGATCTGCTCAACATCAAGGAACTGGTGACCCGCAAGGTGGACGGCCTTGACCTCATGCGCCTGGAGGGCCTGCTCATGTCGATCATGAAGGACCAGTTCAAATACATTAATCTCTTCGGCGCCCTGCTCGGCTTTATCATCGGCCTGCTCAACCTTCTGGTGATCCGCCTCTACCCCTAAGGGCGCTGAAGTGGTATGAAGGGTAGTCTGAGATCACTACCAATATGACATGCCTGCCTTAGCATACCAAGCAAGGGGATAATAAGGCATCCTGCTGTCGTGGCTCCCTTGGGATGCCGCCCACCAAAATATCTTTACCAGGACCCATGGACTCAATTACCAACAAAACAAAGGGCATGCTTGAGGCCGAGATCAGTGATGCGGTCATCAAGTTTGAGAAAGAATACATGGGACGGGGCCCACTGGAGACCAAGACCTTTATTATCGGTGACATGGTGCTGGTGCGCCTCAAGGGTGTTCTCACCCAGGCCGAATATCAGCTTGCCGGCACAGGTGATGTGAGCAAGGGCAGGGACCTCATCAAACAGGTGCGCATCGCCCTACTGGAAAAAGGCCGCCCCCTGCTGGAAGCGGTTGTCGAGTCAATCACCGGCTGCACGGTAAAAAGCCTACACACCGATATCAGCACGGTGACCGGCGAGAGAATAATCCTGTTTACCCTGGAGGAGGATCCTGGTTTTCAATAGACATCTGCCACTATCTGCAGGATTGAGAAACCCATGGAAAATCTGGACAGGACATAGGGCCAAATAACAGGCCGGCCCGTTTTTCGTGCGGCATAATTTGATGGACTTTTACCACCATCCAGGTTAAGTACGCGCCATAAAGAGAGTAGAGACCTGGGGGGCATCTTGCTATGCTGCCTGCCAGGCAAGCCCGCGCCAGCAGACACCTTGACTGTGTACGGCCTTCTTAGCTTAACAACATATGGTACCATGTCCGATGCGGGCCCTTCACAGGGCGCCCAGCGGAATACGAGGCCGAAGAATCACTGATCTATCAGTGATCTTCGGCCTTTTTTTTGTCCATCTACCCCCCTGGGACTGTAAGCAGGGAGAACTATTTTTATAAGGCCAGCTGGAATAA
>JAUVQZ010000003.1 GCA_030597865.1 Pseudomonadota bacterium
GGATGTCCTCAGGATGGCAACCAGTATGGGTGCCTCCTGCCTTGGGATCAAGGATATCGGCACCCTGGAGGAAGGGATGAAGGCGGATCTCATCCTTGTTGATTCACGAAGCCCGCGCCTTACCCCTTTTTTCAGCCCTGATCTCTTGGTGTATGGGGCCAGGGGGGGTGATGTTGACACGGTGATTGTTAACGGCAGCCTGGTTGTCGATCAAGGAGAATTACTCAGCATGGATGTACGGGAAATTATGACAAAGGTACGGGAAATGGCAGGGAAGGTTGCGGGTGGTGATGATGGAAAATAGAATTCATGTGCCCCGGTGGGCCATCCACCGCCGCCTTTATGACTGGATGCTCCACTGGGCCCATACCCCGTACGGGGTGCTTGCCCTGGTGATTCTGGCCTTTGCCGAGAGCAGTTTCTTCCCCATTCCTCCGGATGTCCTTCTCATCGCCCTGGTGCTCGGTGCTCCCCAGCGCTGGCGCTATCTGGCCCTGGTCTGCACGGTGGGTTCGGTGCTGGGTGGGCTGGCCGGGTATGGTATCGGGGTGTTCGCCTGGGAAACCGCAGGCCGCTGGATTGTCGAGAACGTCGCCCACATGGAGCTGGTGCCGGTGGAGGGCCGTCTGGATATCGCCCTGCCCGCCTATCTCACCGAAGCTCTTGGTGAGGCCCTGGGCGGCAGCTATCTCTTTCAGGTCTATGAGCGCTGGAATGCCTGGATTGTCTTTGTCTTTGGCCTTACCCCGCTGCCCTATAAGCTGACCACCATCACGGCCGGGGTTGCCAAGGTCAACATTCCCATCTTTGTGGCCGCATCTGTTGTGGCCCGGGCCGCCCGCTTCTTCGTGGTGGCCTGGATTCTCCATAGGTGGGGGGGGGCGGCCAAGGTCTTTATCGACCGCTACTTCAACCTGCTCTGCATCGCCTTCACCGTCCTGCTCATCGGCGGCTTTGCTGTGCTGTCACTCGCTCCCGGGAATTAGGTGATGGGCTGAAGGGGTAAGTGAAGAGGGGGCTGGCTGCTTGAAAGATGGGATAGGAACATCTGAGACAGGGCACAGGGCCCCCTTGTTGGGAAAGATGGGGTGGAGAGGTGTGGCCTGCCAGGGTGGAGGTGGGTGTTTGGCAATGGCGTAGATGGCTGACGGTGATGCAGAGGCCTGCTATTGGTGCCAGCCTTGACTGCCAATGAGGTTGACAAAGCGGACATGCTCAATAACCTGGCGGCTCATCTCGCCATTTTCCTTTTTAAGCACCACGAGTTGCTGGGAGTCGCGGTCGCCAATGGGGATAACCAGACGGCCGGGATCGGCAAGCTGGTCAATAAGGGCATTGGGGATGTCAGGGCCGCCTGCCGTGACAATAATGGCATCAAAGGGGCTGTACTGGGGCCAGCCCAGGGTGCCGTCATCCGTGGTGCAGATGGCGTTAAAGACCTGAAGTTGATCCAGGGTCTGCCTGGCGCGAATATGGAGCTCCTTGAGGCGCTCAACGGAAAAAACCCGCTCGGCAAGCTTGGCCAGCACCGCTGTCTGGTAGCCACAGCCCGTGCCGATTTCGAGCACGGTCTCCTCACCGTTAAGCTCCAGGGCTTGGGTCATAAGGGCGACAATATAGGGCTGGGAGATGGTCTGGCCCAGGCCGATGGGCATGGAAAAATCGCCATAGGCCTGGCTGCCCAGGGCATCCTGGACAAAGAGATGACGGGGCACAGTGGCCATGGCATCAAGGACGCGTTGGTCTGTAATCCCGCGGGGGATCAGCTGCTCGCGGAGCATCCGCATTCTGGCGGATTCAAAACTCATGGTCTTATTCAGCGGAGGGTTTTTGGGAAAGGGCCTGATCTTCGTACTCTTTTTCACTGGCGGCCCGGTACTGGCAATTGGTGACGATGTCGCCAGTAAAGGTGATGTAGACAAGGTCGTAGGAGGCAGAGCCAAAGGCCCAGTTTAATACCGGGATCTTCTTGAGCAGGCTTTTATGCTCCTGGACAAAGATCCAGATCTCGCCGGTCCCTGTTGTTTTCTTGAATTCCGGGGTTCCCATAAAGGTACGGACATCCTCTTTAGTGGTGCCCTGGCTAATGAGACCGGCATCCGAGCTGAGGTGACGGATGGGTTCCTTACTACAACCGGCATTCAAGAGAATCATGACAAGGGAAAGGCAGCAGAGAATCGAGCTGAGGGTGTATTTCATGGCAAGGTATAATGTCCTGAAATTGTATAGAAAATATGAAGTGCCCCATCAGGCACAACGCTTATTTTTTGAAAGAATTAGATTAGTCGGAAGAGTTGAAATTTGCAAGCATCCAGGGGGATTAAGGGCAAAGAGTTCTTGGTAGATTTTTTTTTAAAAAATGGTCAACCCCCTGAAACAGCCGGAGAAAATTGTAGAATTCCTTGACCAGATGGGTGAAGTTGTAATAGGTTAATGTGAAATATGAGGTAACTAGTTAGAAATCCATGGGAATTTGAAGGTTAGTTGCCTGGAGGGGGAGCACTACATGTTGTGGGTGTCCTCTTTTTGAAAAACGTGGTGGCTTTAGCGGTCACCCCGGCGGGGCAAGCGATCCAGCCGGGTAGAGAGAAGGTAAAAGAATCATGCGTTGCCCAAAATGTAGTTTTATCTCATTTGACAAAGTGACTTTCTGTGTGAAGTGTTCCGCCGATGTAACGGAGATTGCCCACGCCCTAAACGGCACAGCTTTTAAACCCCTCGGCACTTTTTTTCTGGGCACCCTTATTCCCGACTATGCAGAAGTATTTATTACCGACCAAGTGGCCGATGATTTCTCCTTTGATAGCGATGCTGATGATCTTGATATCAGCATGGATGCGGTTGGTGATTTTGGTGAAGTTCCTGACCTGCCCGGTGATATCAGCGATGACGATTTGTCCCCGGCCTCCGAAGATATTTCTGAATTTGAAGGTGATGAACTCTCCCTGGATGGTCATGAGGTACCTGATATGGATCTCTCAAGCTTCGGGGAGGACACAGGCTTCAAGGCTGGGCCTGAACCCGTAGAAGAGGCCAGCTTTGATGATGTTCCGGAGTTTGACCTTGGTGGTGTTGAACTTGAGGAAGATGTTGACCTGGAAATGGCTGGTGAAGGTGTTGATCTTGAGGAAGATGTTGACCTGGAGATGGCCGGTGAAGATCTTGATCTTGAGCTTGACGGCATAGCTACCCCTGACTTTTCTGGTATTGATCTGAGCCTTGGCGACGATGAGCTTGAAATGGCCGGCGACGGCGATGGGGAAATAGTTGAACTCGGTGATCTTGAGATGGAGGTTGAGAAAGAAAAAGGCAACGGCGCAGCCGAACTTCCCGACCTGGAATTGTAAAGGCACATCGCCCTTGCTGGCAAGTAAAAAGCCCCAATGTCATAGCCTTAAGAGGCTTGATAAAGGGGCTTTTTTATGTCCTGCGTTACGGGCCTCTGCCCTTCACCGGGCTTGGGGGTTTTGCGCCCTTGCAGAGTTTTAACAGGGGGCCCTGCATCCCTAAAATTGTCCTTGACAAGGGCAAGGCCTTTCGCGTAATGTAGGCGCTCTTTTCGCCGGGATAGCTCAGTCGGTAGAGCAACGGACTGAAAATCCGTGTGTCCCTGGTTCGATTCCTGGTCCCGGCACCAAGACATTAAAGGCCTTACAGCATTTTCGCTGTAAGGCCTTTTTTCGTTTCTGGTCGTCCTCTGGTCTTTGGGAGATTTTTCCCGCTTTCTGTGTACAGGGGGGCATATAGAATGAGAATATTGAGAAATGGGGAAAGGTAGAGACTAGAATGATACTTTTGCTAGACTTTTAGGGGCTTAAGGAGAGTTTTGCGAAAAATAATTTTGGGAAATTTAAAAAAGAGTAAATTTGCTGAGATTGGCAAGCTTGCTCTTTTTTTGCATTTAAAATAAGAAAAATTAAGCGTTCTTTCCTGGTGGGTTTATGGCCGCTTTTATGTTTTGAATTTCAATCTGAATTTTGTGGAACTTTTTATGGTCTGGAGAAAGACCTTTTCTGCTAGGGTCCTCAAAATTCCCACCTGTGATTTCGTCACTTAGTATTCTGATCTCCTGAGAAATATCTATACTGATAGCACTTGCGTTGTCTTCAATGTCTTGAAGATGCAATCTTATTTTTAACGCCCTCATTTTATTTTCAGGCGTTGAATCTTCGTCTGTCAACCAATAGAGTGCACCGAGGTCGAACAGAGAATCAGCTAAGGAGTATATTTTTTCTCTGCGCCAATGCCGCTGGCTGTTTATGTCGTTGATACGAGTTTCAAGTTTAATATTGCTTGTCGTTGCGTCTTCCGATTTTCGCAAACTGTAAAAGCTGAAAAGAAGTGCCACTAAAGCAATTCCTATTTCCCAATAATCTTTTACTGAGAAGGCAAGCTGGGCTTGATCTGCAGGGGTTGCCATTTTCTATTTGTCCAGACTGTCGGTGTTGTTTTTTTGGACTTGGGCGTTATGAATATAGTTGCGAATAGAATCGATTACACTTTTGCGCCGACCAACCAATTCAAGACGATTTGACAGATCGTCTTCAGAAAAGTTGTCTTCTCTAACAAGACCGCCAAAGGCTTCCTCAAGAAAGGAAGAGCCATATCCAAGCGTTCCATCAAGTTCAATGACAATGGCATCATTTTTTTTGAGAGCTTTTTTGAGTAGGTTGCGCCTGAATCCCTCCCCGGTGAATTTCCCATCCTTCTGATACCTGCCGGCAGGATAAGCTGAAAATTCTTTGGAGATATTAATTATCTTTTTCTTCATCTGATTTGCTTCCTATTGATGGCAGCGCGTCTAGAGGAACGCTCCAAGCTACGACCGTGCCCATTATAGAATCTTTAAAATTGCGTGAACGTTCAATGTTTTCTTTACCATTGCCCTCATAAACATACACACCTTTTTGGCTAAAAATACCAAGTCTGCCACTATGCGTAAAGTCAATAAAGTTTTTCAACTCCACCATTCCCAGGCCTCTATGGGGTTGATATGATCTGCTCCGCCCTTCTTCCATTGCAACTTCAATTAGTCTGCTGTGATTGTCAGATTTGAATAAAGATTTGAATTTTTGAAATAAGTCTGGGTGTTTATTCTTCAGGGAGCTGGGGATGCCTACTCCAAGATCACAAACAATAACATGTAGAATTTTGTCCTTGATCCCGGTAAACATCCACCATTTTTTCTTACCATAGAGGTGTGTGTGTGTTCCATCGTCGGGATAGGCGTGCATTACAGAGTTAGTAATTGCTTCACCGACACCGGTGAACAAGATATCCGTCACGCTATCATTAAGGCTGTGCATTTTTGCTACCTCAACAATAAGTTTTCCGGCTTTATCCGCTTCTATCTTAGTCCCATGCGTATGTTGCCAGCAAACTACGTCCTTGTCTGTTATGGGTATATTCTCCCTGATGCCGAGGAGGTCAGAAAGGCCAACCTGATGGAAAACTTGTGCTGTGACAGGGTCTTTTGGACTGTTCCCTCGGATAAATTTATTGCCTTTTATGCTTTTGATTCTGTCAATCTCAGCTTGCACTAAAATAAAACCAACAACTTCTGCTTTATTTGATTTGCTGAAGTCTATAAAAACTGGCTGATTTTTGTTTATCGTTGTTCTGCGAAGTTTGTATAGCCAAGGCAAAAGGCAATTCATGCCATCGGATGAACTGCACCCTAACTCATTTGGCCCAAGAATAGTCTTGTAGTTTATACTTTCAAATTCACGATAATAGCTGTGGCTTTTAATTCTGTTTCTATATTTTTTTTTGTCTTTGGTTCGTTTGTTTCTTTTCCTTCTCTTTTTTGAAATTCGCAAAAAACGAATCCGTTGTTCTTGGAGGATTTTTTTCATAGTTTCTCTGTCTTAAATATTCTTTATTCGGCATCACGCTTGGTGATTAGTTGTTTGCGACTTGTTGTGAGAATGCCTGGCGGCATTGGTTGATGTTTTGTGTTGTTTTGAGGGTCTCATCTTTTGGCCACTGGTGTTCCTTTGTGACTCGTGCCGGTAAAATTGTCGAATTTGTCATCTGAAATGTTTAATTCCGCGCTAAAAGAAATATTCATCCCGGAATTTGGGTCTGTGTATAATCCTTCAGTTCTTAGAAGAGCAGTTTTTTTTGAAGGGTTCACTTCTTCAACAACCATTGAAATGTAGGTGTGATGTTTTGAGGATTGATAATACGTCTTTCCGCCTAAACTAGCAGTACTGGTAATGGTCTTGTAGTTGTCTCTGCTGGTTGACTTAATCTCTGCCCCTTCATAAATCATTGATTTGACCAAAACTATTTCAAAGAAGTTATCCTTGTCTTCCCCGAAAAAGATTGATACGGCGGATTTTTTGTTCAGCATGAGGTCGAAGTCTGGAATAGCCAAGAACCCCACCGGATTATGTTCCCCATTTTGTGCAAGAATCTGGGGACATAATACCCATTATTGATGACTTTACTTCTTTCCGTGACATTCCTTAAGCATGGCAAGAATGAAAAGAGTAGTGGTTCCAGGCTACCCACATCATGTTGTTCAGCGTGGAGTTCGCTCTATGGATATTTTTTTCCATGACGATGATAGGCGAGAGTATTTGCAACTCCTCCGCACACAATCACAACGATTTGGGGTGCAGTTTATCTCATATTGCCTTATGGCAAATCATGTCCATTTATTTGCAATCCCAGAACAATCAGACGAGCTTAGCTCGTGCCATCGGTGAAGCTCATCGGCTTTACACTCGGATGATAAATTTTAGAAAAAAAGACCGAGGGTATTTGTTTCAAGGGCGCTTCTCCTCCTGTCCTGTGCAAACAGGAGAATATCTTTATGCGGCAGTCCGCTATGTAGAACGCAATCCGGTAAGGGCAAAAATGGTTTTGCATCCCTGGGACTTTCCATGGTCAAGTGCTGCATTTCATGCAGGAACAATTGACCATGATCCACTTGTCGTCGAATCGCCACTATTGTCTGAAATAAATGCTTGGCAAGATTTTTTAAGTACAGACTCTGACCTATGCGGCGAATTAAAACAAAAAAGCCGCACTGGTCGACCTTGTGGTACAGATCATTTTTTTGCGACAGTTGAGAGAATTTCAGGCCGAGATCTACGCCCCCAATCACCTGGTCGTCCGCGCAATAAATAGTATTAGGTCCCCGTATTCGTGTTTTTTCCCATTATACCTGTTGAAATAATTGCCAGCCATATATCGCGGTGAGAATTAAGGTGTAAAGCATTAGGGCATAATACCAGCGACCGGCAAATTTAGGGGTCTTGACAGGCGCGACATTAAAAGCGGCCAGGACCATAAGCAGGATATAGAGGGCAGCCGTAAAAAAAGTTTGCTCGACCATGCCGTTAAATATAAAGGCACCGGTCAGAATGACAACATTGTTATCCAGGGCCAGTCCCATATAGGTCGACTCGTCAACCAGACCGAAGACATTGAAGTAGCTGAGTCGGAGTACCCCGGTGGCGACAATAATAAAGGCTCCTGGTAGGAACCAGGGGCTGAAATGCCCGTAGCTTAACAGAATAATGGCCGGACAGATACTGAAGCTGACAATGTCGATTAGGGAATCTAGCTGCCCCCCGAACTCTCGCTGTTTATCGTTCCGCCCTTTCAACCGCCGGGCAATAATGCCATCGGTCCAATCAAAGAATACCGCCCATATCAGGCCGATCATCGCGGCTGGAAAGATGCCAAGTATTGCATAATAAATAGCGAGGACCGCGCATAGAAGTCCGGCCAGAGAACAGATATTCGGCAGATCTTTGGCAAAAGAGAGTATGGAGACCGGGGTGTCCGTTGAGTTAGGACTTGCCATTATGTGCCCTCTGGGCCAATAACATCGCGCAATGCTTCGACTAATTTTTTGTTTTCTTCCTGGGTTCGGCTGGCTATGCGGAGATAACGGTCAGATTCCGGCATGGTCTTACCCTGGCAGTGTTTCAGGTAGATATTGTGTTTAATAAACAATTTTTCGGCAATTTCTGGACCAGATGCAGCGTGATCGGGCAGGCGACAGAAAATATAATTGGCGTCAGGTCGGTAGACGGTCATGCCCGGGATCGTTTGGAGTAGTTCATGAAAATGATCACGATCCGCCATGACCTTGTTGCAGCTAGCCTTGAATTCCGGCTCATATTGTGGGGAAAGACGCAGAAATTCTTCGGCAAAGCCATTAATATTCCAAATATGCAGTCCTTGGCGGACTTTTGTGGCAAAATCATGGTTGGCGGTAAGCATGTAGCCAATCCGAATGCCGCAGATGCCATAGGCCTTGCTCATGCTTTTGAAAATGGCCAGGTTTGGGTGTTTGTCAAGTTCTGTTGCCAAGGTCTCTTGGTCACACTCTTTGGCAAAATCAATGAAAGATTCATCAACGATGAGCATGCAGTCGTGATCTGCCAATTTCTTAAGTAAGCGAACAAGTTCCACCTTTGGGACCAGCAATGAGGTTGGATTATTCGGCGAAACCACCACTGCCAAACCCGCCTTACAACGGATGGCTTCGGCTGCGAATTTGTCAACGTCCAACTGAAAGGAGGGGGCTTCAAGGGCAAATTCAACGACATCGCCGGCAGGCATGGCATTGGCGTATTCATTGAACGACGGAACTGGCACAATCAATTTGCGGCCCAGGCCGGCGATAATCTTGATAAGCTCTGCGGCCCCATTACCGACGACAAGGTGCTTTGCTGGCTGATTGATCAGCTTGCCCACCAGACCGGCCAGGTCACTTTGGGCAATGGGATAGTTTAACACCAACTGCTTTATTTGCTTGGTAATATGGGCGAAAAAATCCTCTGGTGGGAAATAGAGGTTGTAGAGGTAGTTGTGGTCGATGAAATCATGCCGCCAATAGCCGCCATGCTGACTGGAGACGAAATCGTAGCGCTCTTGATCGGTGGAGTATTTGTTTGTCATTTGAGGTCTATTTATTGTCTGATTATGATGCTATGGGTGTTGCCACCTGACTGGCGGGATAAATGGGGGGTGTTTTTTTGAGTCGGTCAATGACTGGTAACCGCCTAGGTACAGGTTGATCATTCTGGCCTTTTTGCTTAAGTGGCTTATGGGCAGTTTCCGGGACTGCTGGCTGTTGATAGTGACTGCATACTTTGGTCGCAGCCTGCAGGTCCGCAATAGTATCAATCTCATACCAGCGATTGGCATCAAAGAAGACCGGGGCAAGGGATAGGCAACCCTCGCTGACCATATCAGCGAAGATTGTTTCGTAATAGCCATTGACCATATTATTGGCAATATGGTGGTCTAATCTTTCTTGAACCCGTTGCCAGGTTAGGCTGGAAAGGCTGTATATATTGACGGTCTTGTAATGATTATCATCAGTTTTTTTATTGTTGGCCTGAAAGGCCTTAATCTTCTGGTGATTATTGATGGTCACTGTGGTGCCGTTCATCCAGGGCTGCAACCGGGAGATTGCGATCCGATCAGGCTGGAGCATATCCTCAAGCATTTTCGGGTCGAAAACAAGATCGCTCTCAATGAGCAGAAAAGGTTCATCTATTGCCTTGCTGGCCAGCCATAATGAGTAAATATTGTTGGTGGTCTTGTATAAGGGGCTGGCGATATAGGTGATTTCCATATTCCCGGCTCTGGTTCCAAGGAAATTGCGGATAGAATCACCCTGGTGACCGATGACAATAACCAGGCGCTTAAAGTTATGTGATTGGAGAGCGGCAACTAGCCTGTCAAGAATAGAGTTATTATCAACTTGCACTAAACATTTGGGTACGTTGTCGGTTAGAGGGGCCAGGCGACTGCCTGTTCCTGCTGCCAACAGTAGAGCGGTTTGGACATGTGTTTTTTCTAGGCCTGGATGGTTAAGCAGATTCTTCATATTTCATTTTCTCCAATTGTATAACCGCCAAGGCCCAAAAGACTATACCGCTGTAAATCCGCGGGTTGGTTATTTTGGTGTCGATTTCTTCAGAGAGATAAGCTGAATGGTATAAAGAATAAATCAGCAGAGGCCGAAGATGTCGGCGATAAAAAAAGTTGCGATTGCCAAAAGGATCAGTTGGTCAATTCGGAAGGGCAACTTGACATGATACAGTAATGTTAGGTGATGAGTCAAGGTCTATTGGCTGATTGACGCCCCAGCCCTTATGGTTGCTCAACTCATCTCGGACAGGCTCCTAGCGGACTTATTGGGGCGAACTGGACTGTCTTGTCATTGGCCGTGCCGTGGATTTTGACAAAAAAGAGGACGCCATCATTCTAGATTCGGTGGAAAATATGGGCCATATGGGGGGTGACAATATTGACAGTGGAGCACCAGGTTAAAGTGGCAGGCCGAATTGGTTTGCTAGGCGGAGTTGCTGTGTTGGCCAGAATTCTAGAAGTCCTTTAGCAATTGAAATCTCTGGAAGAAAGCGACTGTGGCATATCGTTGGTTGGGCAATTTTTTGCTCATGGAATCGCCAGACTGCTTACGGCTCTGGCAGGATAGGCACTGGATGCAGTTAAATCGAGAAAGAGTGTTAATGTATGAGGTTAACGAGTCGTCCCGCCACCTATGTCCCATATCAGGCCCGCCACCCTTTGATTTGGCCAAAGTGAGCGATGATGGTGATCAAGGTATTTACTGAGAATAATCATGCAGATGATAAGCTTAACCTATTGATTCAATGAAGGTCTGTTCCAGTAGATCTTGGAAAAATTTAACATCATATTGAAGGATATGATCCTTATGCCAATTGGCTAAAAGATTACCGATTTTCTTAAAATCAAACTTTTGGTCTGCCCGGGACTGCTCTTCATACTTTCTTGCCTTTTTCGTAAACTCACAATGTAACTGGTGATGAGTGTGAATCGCCCCTGGCTTAGTAGGCACTTCTGGAGGCATTTTTTTACTCAGGGAGGGGCTTTTTCCCGGGGCGATTCACTTCGCAGAAATAATCCGCTATTCTAATCATGACCCGATCTTGAAAAAAGTCGTTCGCCAGAATCGACTAAGTCATGGAAGAGAGAAAAAAATGCCTGATATAAACAAATCACTTTTATACATAGATGATAACAAAGTGATGCTGAAAATGGTGGGCAGATTTTTTGAAAAATTGGGATATTCTGTCCATCTTGCTGAAGATGGTAAAAAAGGGATAGAGGTTTTCCGGGAGGTCACCCCTGATATTGTTCTGGTGGACCTTAACATGCCGGAAATGGATGGATTTGGCGTGCTTGACATACTCTCCAGTGAATATCCAGACATACCGGTAATAGTCATCTCGGGTGATGAAGAGACCGCTGACGTGATACGAGCCTTACGTCTTGGCGCCTGGAATTACTACACCAAGCCCATCAAAGATCTCGCTCTCATCAGACACGCAGTGGAGGAGGCACTTGATAAGGCAAATCTGCGTAAAGAAAACAAGGCGTACCAGAAAGGTCTTGAAAGGAAGCTGAGCACAATAATTGATAACTTTCCCGGCTTTGTTTACACCTGTGATAAAGACCACCGGATTAGCTATGTGAACCCACCCCTCACTTCGTACTTAGGATATGACGCCACTGGCTCTTTATGCCATAAGGCCCTTTTTGGTTTTAACTCCCCATGTCCTTGGTGCGACGATATTTTGCCTGTTCGCGGCCAGTTTGTAAAACAGGAAATACAGAGCCCGCAGGATGGCCGTTGGTATAGGGTTATTTTGTCGCCGATTCTTGATCAGAATGGAGACCTTTGGGAACGTGAGGTGATTTTATATGACATTACCGAAAGGAAGCAGCAGATACTTGACCTTGAGGAGAAGGAGAAGTCTTTGCGCAAGGAAAATATACTCTTACGCTCCACCTTATCAGACCGTTATAAATTAGGTGGTATCATTGGTAAAAGTAAACCTATGCAGGAGGTTTACGAAACTATTCTTAATGCTGCTGCCAGTGATGCCAGCGTGATCATTTATGGTGAATCAGGCACGGGAAAGGAGCTTGTGGCAAGCGCTATCCACGAGAACAGTGAGCGAAAAGAGCAATCTCTTGTTTACGTAAACTGCGGCGCAATACCGGAAAACCTCATTGAGAGCGAATTCTTTGGATACAAAAAAGGGGCATTCACCGGGGCTAACAAGGATAAACCGGGATATCTAGATAGTGCTGACAAAGGGACTTTATTCCTGGACGAGGTGGGGGAAATTCCGCTCAATATGCAGGTTAAACTCTTGCGAGCTATAGAGGGAAACGGTTTTACGCCCATAGGCGGTACTGAAGTAAAGAAACCTGATGTCCGCATCATTGCTGCTACCAATAGAGACCTGATGGAAGAGGTCAAACAGGGCAGAATGCGCCAGGATTTTCTCTATCGTATTCATATTATTCCGATTCACATTCCTGCCTTGAGAGAGCGTAAGGAGGATATACCCCTCCTGGTGGAGCATTTTCTTGTCCACCACGAAACTGATACAGTTCCTCCTGTTTCACCTTCAGTAACAAAGGCATTACAGCAATATGATTGGCCGGGAAATGTTCGGGAGCTCCAGAATACCCTGAAAAGATTTGTTACCCTGAAAAAGCTTGATTTCATGGGGGGTGACCTGCCGGAGACAGCAGAGGAGGAAGTCTTTGCAGGAGTAGGATCTGAACTGGGGCGACTGTCGTTGTCTGTTCTTCTTGAAGTCGTTGAAAAAAAGATACTGCTGAATATGCTCGACAAGTATGATTTTAACCGGAGAGCAACTGCAGAGGCACTGCAGGTTGACCGCAAAACGCTGTACCGGAAAATGAAACACTTTGGCATAGAAGGCGAGCTTCACAAATAATCTCATTGTAACTGTTGTCTATACGGCGACGATTCCCCCCCCCATTACTATTCCTCACTCCTTTTTTGATCTTGTCTTAGGCTGAAAATCAGCTAGTTGGGGCATAACTGCCCCGAGAACGGGGTCTATATGCCCCTTTCGAGCATTTTCTAATTGTTTCAGAAAGTTATCCTTTAAATCCCCTCTGTTTTTCCCTTCTGTGCCCCTAGAAAAGGCATTGCCCCCTCATGCTTTTCCTTAGGTGTTTGTCAAAAACTATCTGTTGTTACAGCTACTTGTCGTGTTTTTTGGGGTTTTGGCATGGTTGTTGAATTTAAGTATCAGCAACCTGTAACTTAATCATGTCATTTGGCATGGAGGAGGCATTATGAAAAATGTGAGATTATCGGTAAAAATAGGAGGGGGGTTTACACTCATCGCCATGATCCTATTTATCCTTATTGCCTTGTCTTATCATGGTTCACAAAAAAATGTGCACCTCCTTGATGAGTCGATAGTGATGAGCAGGCAAACGTCCATGCTTCAAGAGATCAAATACAGTGTGGCCCAGGTTCAGCAGTGGTTGACGGATATTTCAGCAACACGCGGACTGGACGGCCTCAATGACGGCTTTGAAGAAGCCAAAGCTCACAGAGATACGTTCTACGAATACCAGGGAAAACTCTTAAGCGAATACAGGGAGCGAAATGAGACTGACCTGGTGAAGGCCGTTGAGGAGCTTGGCTTACAATTTGACGCTTATTATGAAAACGGCAAAAAAATGGCCCGGGGTTATATTGATGGCGGTCCTGCTGTTGGCAATCAAATGATGGGTGACTTTGACGCTGTTGCGGCAGAGCTCCAGGACACACTGACATCCATAACAGAAGGAGAAGTACAAGAGCATGCTACTGTTTTTGCGGCCCTTAGCACAGGGGTTAATGATATTACCTGGAACATTGCCATAGGAGGATCCGTTGCTATTATATTAAGCGCCTTTCTTGGTTTTATTATAACAGGCGCTGTTAGCCGGCCAATAAAAAAAGCAACAGCACAGCTAACTGAGGGTGCAGACCAGGTCAACAACTCATCAGAACACATTGCCGCCGCAAGTCAGACGCTGGCTGAAGGAACAACTGAGCAGGCCGCAGGACTTGAAGAGACATCGTCCTCCCTTGAAGAGCTCTCAGCCATGACCTTGCAGAACGCCAGTAATGCCAACGCCGTCAACGCAATGATGTCTGAGGCAAATGATCTCGTTGAACGCTCAAGCAAATCCATGGATCAGCTAACCTTATCCATGCAGGAAATTGCCACTGCCAGTGGAGAGACCCAGAAAATTATCAAAACCATTGATGATATAGCCTTTCAAACAAACCTCCTCTCCCTGAATGCTGCAGTTGAAGCTGCACGGGCAGGTGAGGCAGGGGCAGGGTTTGCCGTTGTTGCCGATGAGGTGCGGAATTTAGCAATGCGCGCTTCTGAGGCTGCGAAAGGTACCAGTGAGCTTATCGAGAATTCGCTGACAAAGATTCAGTCAGGCCACCAGCTTGCCGAAAAGTGTAATGAAGATTTCAGCAAGGTTGCCGAAAATGCCCAGAAGGTTGATGTCCTAGTGGGAGAAATTGCTACAGCCGTTAATGAACAATCAGTGGGGATCAGCCAAATCACCACAGCTGTGAATGAGATGGACAAGGTAACTCAGAATAATGCGGCCAATGCAGAAGAGTCCGCGGCAGCGGCAGAAGAACTCGATACTCTTTCAGAGCAGCTTAGAGAAACCATTCGCGGATTACAGCATATGATAGATGGTGATGAGAACGTTCCAGTATGTAGACCTCCTTTGAGAGCAAAACAAAAAGCTCTTCCTGAAGGCAGGAGAAACACTGCTGGCAGGCTTATGGGGAACCTTGAAAACATGATTCCTTTGGGTCAACGAGAGGCTTACGATTTCGAGGATTTTTAAATGCTTATTACCTTAATCTAATAAGCAGGGCAGGAGATCCCGTCTTGCTTATTAGATTTATTGGAGGAGCAAAGGGTGAATGAAACAATCAGCCAATCTGGCAAATTACTCATTTTTAAATTAGCGAAAGAAGAATATGGAATCTTCTTGGAATAAAAACAAAAAAGTCCAAAGACGGCTGATGTTTTGGCGTATAAGGTGCTTTTTGAGGGAAAAAAGGGCACCCTAAGATATTTTATCTAACCTGTGAATGCATGGGGTCTCTCGGCGCCATTCTGTTATTCCCTTTCCCTGAACATGATTGTCGGTTAGAAGGTTTGTTTGGGATAAGGGATTTGTTAATGGTTGTAAACGTGTCGTTTCCCGGCCGTAAAAAAGCAAGTATTCAAGGTAGCTTTAAGAAGATGACTAAAAAAAATATACCAACGCCTATCTGTACAACCTGCAGGGAGTCGGGCGCCCAAAACTATAAAGATGGCGAAACCTCTTATATCTGCCCCAATTGCGGTACGGAAATGAGATACCTGCCGGCCGGAGAGCTGTTGAGTTCCGGCGGTAATAAGGGGGAAGAAAATAATGGCTGGGTGACGAAGTTTTCCGTACTCAGCTCTGAACTCTACTCCGCTAGGGCGATTTTCGGCATAGGTGTTCTGGTCCTGGTTTTAACCCTTTCCTTTTTATGGTTTGGGGAAATTGGCACTGACAGCGCCCTTTGGAGCGCCGGGTCAGGAGTTTTTCTGGTTGCCCTGGGCATAATTAAATCGATTATGCAGAAGAGAAAAATGAAAACGGTCATAGACCAGTATCCCCACTGGAAAAAATGATTGCCGCGTTGGTTTCCCTTTTCACCCCCAACCCTTTGCCAATTGACCCAGGTAATGACGATTATTGGATCGAAAGTGAAAGGGGCAGATCCCTGTTTAGTGGCCACCGCAAATATCTTCAGGCAGAATTCTGACCCGGTAAGATGGTGTGAGGCCGATGTTGATGGGCGCCCAAATCCGGCTGTTTTTTCGTTTTCTGTTGTCCTCTGCTCCTTTTGGGATTTCCCAGGATTATGAACCCTAAGCAGCATCCTTTGGGTAGATTCTCAAACATTTCACCCCGCCCTCTCCTAACAGTTTTATTGTTGCCAGGTATGATCCTAAGGAATTAAGGAGAGTGCTTAATTCCCAGCTGGCAAGCGTCTTTTTCGAAAAACAAACATTAATAGTGGAGATGTCATAGGCCTGCCGTGCCTTTGCATTAACATGGTGATCTGCCCTTTTTCACCTGAAGAAAAGTTGCGGATAAAATTCACCTGACGGATGAGCAACATGCTAGATGACCAACAAAAGATACTCGTTGTGGATGACAATCCAGTTATTCTGAAGCTGATGACGAATTTTCTGGCTGAGCGCCAAGGGCATCATGTGCTCACCGCCGCAAATGGCCTGGAGGCCCTTGAGATACTCGAAGATTTTGTGCCGGATGTCATTTTTGTTGACTGGATAATGAACAAAATTTCCGGGGATCAACTGTGTAGAATCATTCGCAGCAAGCCGCAGTTGCAAGACTGCTTTTTGGTGATTCTTTCATCCATGGCCGCTGAGGCAGAGGCCGACTTGCTTGCTGTTGGGGCAGACGCCTACATTGCCAAGGGGCCTTTCAAAAGAACAGCGCAGCATATCCAGACTTTGTTGGAGGAAGTGGCCCTCAAAACGGCAAAGGATTTCTCGCAAACCATACTGGGTCTGGATGAAGTCCACCAACGGCAGGCTACCCAAGAATTGTTGAGGCGCAATAGGCATCACGAGCTTATTTTGCAAAACATCTCTGATGGAATTATCGAACTGGCATCAGATACCGGCATCATCGATTTGAGTCAAGGATCCCGCGTTATTTTTGCGAACCAGGCTGCCTGCCGATTTATTGGCGGCAGCGAGGAAAAATTGTTGGCCTCCCGTTTAACGGAGCATCTAAGTGATGCAGATCAAAAGAGGCTTGAGGGAATATTAGCCGGCATTAAGGACCAACCCGTAACCCTTGGGGATGATCAGCCATTGTTGGTCAATGGTAGATATTTGAGCGTTATTTTCATCCCCTTTGTCGACAACCAAGAGAAATATGTCATTGGCGTATTGCGGGATATTACCGCCAAGAAAAAGGCTGAGATCGCCTTAGAAAAAAGTGGCCAACGTCTGCAGCTGGCAACTGAAGATGCTAAAAGAAAGGAATATTTGCTGCAAAGTATTATCACCTCCGCACCGGTGGGCATCAGCCTGGCCGTTGGTCGCAAGATCTACTGGGCCAACGAGAAGCTCAGCGAGATTACCGGCTACTCTGCGGAAGAATTACAGGGCCTGAGTGCCCGCATGTTCTATGTCAACGATGAAGAGTTTGAACGGGTTGGTCAGGAAATATACGGCTCAATAGAAAAGCACGGTACAGGCGCGGCAGAAACGCAATGGCAGCGCAAAGACGGTTCGATCATTGATGTTCTTTTAAATGCCAGCAGTGTTGATCTTCAGGATTTTACAGACAGTGTCACCTTCACCGTCCTTGATGTCACTCAGCAAAAAAAGGCCGAGCGTGCCCTGCATGACAGCGAGCAACGGCTGCAGCTGGCCCTGGAGGGCGCCGATCTAGGCATGTGGGACTGGGATATTCAGAGCGGCAGCATTTACTATAGCCCCCGCTATCTCTCCATGCTGGGCTATGGCCCCACAGAGCTGCCCCATACCCTGGCCACCTGGGAAGGCCTCCTTCATCCAGATGACCTGCAGCCCACCAGGCAACATCTTCTCGACTGTCTGGCCCAAGAACCCTCCCGCTGGAGCCTGGAGTTTCGCCTGCGGGCCAAGGATGGTGGCTACCTGTGGATCCTCGGTCGCGGTCAGGTGGTTGACTATGGACCGGACGGCAGCCCGCTCAGGGCCGCAGGAACCCACCTCGATATCACGGATCATAAGAGGGCGGACGAGGCCTTGAAGAAGTCAGCCCGGGAGTGGTCGGCTGCCATGGATGCCTCTGACGATATCATCTATCTCCTGGATATGGAGCGCCGCATCCTCC
Organism: Pseudomonadota bacterium; assembly: GCA_030597865.1. Lineage (GTDB taxonomy): Bacteria > Desulfobacterota > Desulfobulbia > Desulfobulbales > SURF-16 > BM506. The sequence continues at coordinate 17,773 of JAUVQZ010000003.1, forward strand.
GGGCCAACAGGGCCTTCTGCCGGATCACAGGCACCACGGAAGAGGCCCTCATTGGCCGGTATATTGTCGATATTATGCATTTGCAGCAGGAGGAGAAGAGGCTTTGTCCTATCTGTCGGATCCAGGAGGGAAAACGGGATGCGGAGATTATCTTGGAGGCGAATGATCCAGATAATCCCACCAGCTTCCCGCTTCGGGTAGTTGTCAGGGTGGTCCGGGGTGACCAGGGCCAGCCCATAAGTATGCTGATGAATCTCCATGACCTGAGCAGCCAGCGACAGATTGAGGAATCGTTACGGCGCAGCAAGGAGGAGTGGGAGAAGACCTTTGACTCCATGAGCGATATCGTTACCATTCAGGACAGGGATATGCGCATTGTCCGGGCCAACAGGGCGGCCCACGATATGCTGGGGGCAGAGTTAGGAGATCTCAATGGCCAGCTCTGCTACCGGCTTTTTTCCGGCACCACCACACCCTGTTCCGGCTGCCCTGAGGTCGACACCCTTAACAGCCGCGAGTCCCATTCGGCCATTATCCGCCATGAAAAGCTAGGAAAGATTTTTCTCGTTTCATCCAGCCCCATCCTTGATGACAATAAGGAGGTGCAGTACCTGGTCCATGTTGCCAAGGACATCACCGAGCAGAGACGTCTTGAAGAACAACAGGATATGCTCTACAGCCTCATTCAGCAGTCCAATGACGCCATCTATGTCATTGATCCGGTCAGCGCCGACATCCTCTTTGTCAACCGCCAGGGCCTTGAGAATCTTGGCTATGGGTGCGATGAGATGGTGAACCTGACCATCTACGACATCGCCCATCGGCTGGCAAGCGAGGAGGATTGGCAGCAAAGTCTGGCGACGATCAGGAGGCACGGTACCTATCTCTTTGAGACCAGCCAGAGGAGGAAGGATAATTCCCTGCTGCCGGTGGAGGTCAATGCCCGGGTCAGCCGCTATAACGGCCAGGATTTTGTCGTTGCCGTGGTGCGCGACATCAGCGAGCGCAAGAGGGCCGCGGAAAAGGTGCTCCAGGAGAAGAATAAGCTGGAGGCCGTGGTCTCGGCCCTGGGCAGCGGTCTTACCTTCCAGGATCGCCATTTCAGGGTTATTTACCAGAATAATGTCCATAAAGAGATGCAGGGTGATCAGCTGGGGAAATTCTGTTATGAGGCCTATCATGGTCGGGATAAGGTCTGCCCGGGTTGCCTGCTGGCCAAATGTTTTGTCGATGGTAAGCTTCATCAGCATGAAGTTGCCATGGACAAGGGTGGTGCCACCATCTACCTGGATATTTCAGCCAGCCCCTACCGGGATGGTAGTGGTGAGATCATCGGCGGCGTGGAGAGCATCCGCGACATCACTGACCGCAAGGGGCTGGAGGCCCAGGTCCAGCAGGGCCAGAAGATGGAGGCCATGGGCACCCTGGCCGGCGGCATTGCCCATGACTTCAACAATATCCTGGCCGCCATCATGGGCTTTAATGAGATGGCCCTCCAGGACACGCCCGAGGACAACCCGATCCATCGGATGTTGAAACATGTGGCCAAGGGCGCGGAACGGGCCCGGGACCTGGTCCAGCAGATCCTCACCTTCAGCCGCAAGGCGGATCAGCACAAGGCCCCCATGCTCCTGCAGCCGGTCATCAAGGAGGTCTTAAAGCTGATGCGGGCCACCATACCCGCCACCATTGCCGTCAAGAGTAATATTGCCCCTGAGTGCGGCCTGGTTCTGGCCGATCCCACCCTGATCCACCAGTTGGTGATGAATCTCTGCACCAACTCCTATCATGCCATGCGGGAGACAGGCGGTCAGTTGTCCATCACTCTCCGCCCGCTGACGGTGGGCAGGGAGCTTGCTGAATCCATTGTGGATTTGCAGGAGGGCCCCTCTGTGCAGATCACGGTCAGCGACACCGGCCACGGCATGGAGCAGGCCACCCTTAAACGGATCTTTGAACCCTATTACACCACCAAGGCCCAGGGTGAGGGGACCGGCCTGGGTCTGGCTGTTGTCCACGGCATTGTCACCGGTCTGGGCGGGGCAATCACCGTGGCCAGCGAGGTGGGGGGCGGTACCTCCTTCGATGTTTATTTGCCCCAGGCAGGAGAAGGGGAGCTCTGTGAAGTCCCTGGAAATAGTGGGGCTCTTGAGGGCCAGGGCCATATATTGCTGGTGGATGATGAAGAGGAGATCATCTCCTTTGGAAAGGAGATGCTTTCCCGTCTGGGCTATCAGGTCACCAGTTTTAACAGCAGTAGGGAGGCCCTGGAGGCCTTCAGGCAGAGTCCGAACGAATTTGAGCTGATCATCACCGACCAGACCATGCCTGAACTCACCGGCCTTGACCTGGCCCAGAGGATCATGGCGATACGGCCGGAGATGGCCATTCTTCTCATAAGCGGCTATAGTGTACAGGTGGATGCGGAGTCGTGCCGGGCCATGGGGCTCAGCGGTTATCTGAAAAAACCTTTTAATGGCTATGAGATGGGCGAGGCGGTAAGGAAGATTTTGAGCAGGGCCTAGGCCCTGCGGCATTGAGATCATGGCAATAATTCTTATCATAGACGACGACCAGGAGCTGGCCACCATGCTCTCCATGATGGTGCAGCGCCTGGGCCATGAGGCCGTGACGGCCGCGACCCTGGAGAGTGGGGTCATGAAGGCGGCTGAGGGCAGCTTTGATGTGGTATTTCTCGATGTCAGGATGCCGGATGGCAACGGCCTGGAGAGGATACCGGAGATTCGCAGCACGGCCTCGGCCCCGGAGGTTATCATCATCACCGGTGTTGGCGACAGGAGCGGTGCCGAGCTTGCCATCATGAACGGGGCCTGGGACTATATTGAAAAGGCCTCCCTGGCTAGGGACTTCGAACTCCCCCTGGCCCGGGCCCTCCAGTACCGGCAGGAGAAGGGCCACAAGACGCCGGTGGCCCTGGAGCGCAACGAGATCATCGGCAAGAGCCCTCGGCTCCAGGGTTGCCTTGATCTTGTGGCCCAGGCAGCGGCCAGTCTGACCAATGTCCTGATCACCGGCGAGACCGGCACCGGCAAGGAGCTCTTTGCCAAGGCTATTCACCAGAATAGTGAGCGGTTCACAAAGAGTTTTGTGGTGGTGGACTGCGCGGCCCTGCCTGACAGCCTGGTGGAAGGCATGCTCTTTGGCCATGTCAAGGGCGCCTTCACCGGCGCTGAGCGGGATCAGGACGGCCTGATCAGGCAGGCAGATAGGGGCACCCTCTTTCTTGATGAGGTGGGAGAACTGCCCCTTAACCTGCAAAAGGCCTTTTTGCGAGCCCTGCAGGAGCGTCGTTTCCGGCCCCTGGGTGGTAAGCAGGAGGTGAGCAGCGACTTCAGGCTGATTGCGGCAACCAACCGCGATCTCTCTGCCATGGTCAAGGAGGGCAGCTTCCGCCAGGACCTTCTCTACCGCCTCAACTCCCTGCACATCAGTCTGCCTGCCCTGCACCAGCGCCTGGAGGATATCCGGCCCCTGGCCCTCTCCTTTATCACCCGGTTCTGCGAACAGTACCGGATCCCGGCCAAGGGCATCACCTCAGACTTTTTCGAGGCCCTGGAGGCCCACGACTGGCCCGGCAATGTCAGGGAGTTGAAAAACACCATTGAACAGGTCCTGGCCAGGTCCGGAGATGATCCCAACCTCTTTGCCAATCATCTGCCCATTAATATCCGGGTCCGCTTAACCACCTCCCATCTGCCGCCCGATACTCCCGGCCAGGAAGAGCCAGTCCTGGCAAGCCTGATTGGCGGCGACCTTCCCTCCCTGAAGGAGTTTCGCAACCAGGCCTATCAGGCCTATGCCCAGCAGCTCCATGGCCAGTATGGCCACGACATCAAGGAGGCCTGTCAGGTCTCCGGCCTCTCCCGCTCCCGCCTCTACGCCTTTCTCCAAGACCATAAAAAATCATAGGCAGCACCTCTCCCCCTCTTCTGCCTGCTGATACCTTGCCTTATTCCCATCCCTACGTCCTGAAAAACAGGAGCACCTGTCCTTGTTTTCAGGACAGGTGCTCCTGTTTTCTGCGCCCCACCCCTTTGCCCCACCTCTTCGTGGTGGTCTACCTGCCTGATATTAAAAGAAATATTTGAAAAATATTAGCGCAGTCATTGGTTGGCATGAATTTTCTATAAGGTACGGGGACAGGGGGGAGTTTACGTTTTTAGTTATAATGCTGAAGCATCGAGGGAGAGACGTTTTAATGGCGGAACAAACAACGAGTGAGAGTGAGATAGTAGAGGAATCTGCAGAGCATGGTGCCATGGGCGGCGAACTCACCGGGTTCAGTGTGTCCAGCCTTATGCAGATGCTTCAGGCCGATAACCGTACCATCCTGGCTGATATCAAAGGCAAAGGGCTGCAGTGTGGAATCATCTATTTTGCCGAGGGTGAGCCGATAGATGCATCGTGCGGCAGCTTAAAGGGGGACAGTGCAATTTTGGCAATGATTGAGTGGGAGTCGGTGAATATCAGCTTTCAGGCACCCCCCACAAAGCCGCCCGCCAAGACAGTGAAACACTCCTCCATGGGTCTTCTCATGGAAGGCATGAGGTTGCGGGATGAGCGCAATGTCGCTCAACCTGAAATACGTGAAGAACAGACAAATCAAAACAGTAGAGAAGGGGACAACGAAATGGCTGGATTAAAACAGATGATGAAGGATATCGCCGATGAGATGGATGGCGTCATAGCGGTTGGTGTTGTGGGTTTGGATGGTATGACCATTGCCGCCCATAATCCCACCGGAGTTGACATGGATGTTATTTCGGCAAAATTTGCCATGGTTATGAAGCTTGTGGAAAAGTCTGTTGATGACCTGAAAAGTTTAGGAAATTTTGAAGAAAATCTTGTCCAGACTGCCAATTCCTGGATGCTCACCCGCTTTTTGGACAAGCAGTATTACTTGGCCTGCATCGTCAGCCGCGAGGGGACCCTTGGTAATGTCCGGCTGGTGGCCAAGAAGTATCTCGATCAGGTCCAACGCGCCCTGTAGAGCTGTATACAACCGGAAATCTGAAAAAGTTTGAGGAGAGAAGATGGCAACTGAAGAACAGAAAAAACAGAATATGATGCGGCTCATGACCCTGATGATCGGTGGCATGGCCAAGGCCCTTTATGACCTTTTTGGCGAAAGCGCCTTTGCCACCATGACAGAGGTGGGCAAGACCCTGCTCGCCATCATGGAGGATGAAATGGGCCTGGAGTTAGACAGTGAAAACCCTGAAGAGGTTATCATGGAAATCGGCAGGATTTTCACCGATGAATTGGGTTTTGTCGCAGGCTTTGATGTGAAACGCGATGGCAACGACATTATCTTGTCGGTGGACAGATGTGCCGGCTGGAACCTTACCCAGTCCATCATGAAGCTTGGGGTTGATGTGCCCTTTACCTGTCCGATCATGAATGTGGGCCAGGCAGCCCTATTAAAGATGGGCATCCATGCCCAGAAGAAAATCGCCCCCATTGAAGAGGTTCGTGGCTCAGCCATCACCTTCTCCATTATCGACTAAGGGAGCAATCTTCGTCTCCAAGGGACAAAGACAGGTGAATCTCCATGGCAGATGCTAGTCTCCAGACAGAGTCATGGCCGTTGGCCGGTGAAGCTCTCCATGAAGAGCAGCCCATTTTCTCATGCCGGCCGGATTCCCTGTCCTTTGCCCAGGCAACATACTATCAGGATCTCCTCTATCGTACCCTGAAGATCGGGACAGAGCTTGAGTTTGCCCTGCCACAAAGGGTCAGGCGTGAGGATCTTGAAAAGGAGTTGACTGCTGAACTCAAGCCATCCCAGGATATGAACAACCTGGGACGGCTTGGTGTTTTTGATATTTCCAAGGAACATTGCGGTATTGAGATTCGGGTGATCGGTCGCCATCCTCACTGGGATGCCCAGGTTCACCAGTACCGCCAGATCATGGCTCCCCTCTGGCGCAACAAGGTGCGCATGCGCCCTACCTGCGGTCTCCATTTTCACCTCCTTGGTGTCGGCCTCTCTGAACCGGTGCCGGAAATCATTCTTGCCAATCTCTGGAACATCATGCGGCGCTATGGACCTGGCCTGAAATTTCTGACCAGCGGCGGTGAGTCCACGGCTGCCCTGTGCCGGCGACGCCAGCATAATGCCCATCAGGAATTTATGCGCCGAGGCCCGGAGTCCCTCACCGTTGCGGAGATCCAGCAGCACCTCAAGAAAAGTTTCGACGTTCCTGAGCACCAAAACTTTTTCAACCTGGAGCATCTTCGTTTTAACGATAAGGGAGAGATTTCCACCTTCCATGTGGAGTTTCGTTTCCCGGATGGTGATCTCTCCCCCCTGTCCATCACTGCCAAGGTCTTTCTCTTTTTGGTCATGATGTTAAAGGCGGTGGAAATTTCAAAATTCGGCCTTCTCCATGTGGGCAAGACATCCCAGTGGCAACGCAAGAAAGAACTGTTGGACCTGATCAGCAATAATGACGGCAAGCTGGCCACCAGCGACACTGCGGCCTGTCTGCCATACCTTGACGAGTACCGTCAAAACGCCTCAAGTTTATTACGATTTTTAAAATCAATCTTTATTCTTCTGGATAATCCCGCCGAGCTCATTCTCCAGTCCCTGGCTGAGAGCCCTATATCCCTGCGGCGTCATAGGGGGCTTGACTGGCAACAGATCGATCAGGAGCTTCAGGGGCTGGTTGGCAGCGAGGAGAAGATGGATGAAGGTGATTACAAGCTCTGCAAAATAATTGAAATGGGCCTGGTGGAGCAAAAGGAAGATTTTCAGAGTTGGCTGGTCAGTGCCGCCTATCTCTGTAACTGTCCCCCTGAAGAGGTCAGCAAACGGCTGGAAAAATATGAGCGCCGCAACCCTATCTGGAGCCAGAAGTTGGGGTGTATGGTGTTTTTTCGATGAAAGATAAGAGAGGCCTTTTGGCATGAGGAGCAGGGAATGTGTGGTTTAGCCGGGTGTCTTATCGGCGCAGGGGCAGGCCGGCAGGAGCGGGCGAGGATCAAGGAGATCTTCCTTGCCAATCTCCTGGCCAATGAACAACGGGGCAGGGAGGCAACCGGCGTGGTTGCCTGCCAGAGGGATGGCTCTTTTTCCTATGAAAAGGGGGCCATGCCTGCCTCATCCTTTGTTGAACAGGAGGGGTGTAAAAACTTCTTCAGCGAAAAAATATGCGGGGAAACCGTTATCCTGCTGGGCCATACCCGGGATCCAACCAAGGGCACGGTGCATAATAACGACAATAACCACCCCATTGTGGTGGGGGAAACCGTGGGGATCCATAACGGGGTCATCTCCAACGATGATTCCATCTTTGTGACGCTGATGCAGGACGGCCAGGATCGGCCCAGGATCGGTTCGGTGGACAGTGAGGCCATTTTCGCCCTGTTGGATCAGGTAGATGCCAACCAGCCTCTTGCCGGGTTCTGCAAGGGGCTCCAGCAGGCAAGCAGCCAGCTCCTGGGTTCATTCACCACCCTGTTCTTTAACAGAAAGTTCCCCACGACACTTTTTTGTTTACGCTACGAGAATCCGATCTCGATCCATTATGATCAAGATCTTAAGAGCCTCTTTTTCTCTTCACGCTATGTCTTTTTGCGTAAAACCTTTGGTCGGGCGGTCATCTCCCCGGGCATGCCCGGCCGGACAGGTTTTGTTTTTGAGGCTGAAAAAATGAAAACTCAGGGCAAGACGCCAACCCTTACCTTTGACCTAAGTCAGAACTAAAATACAGAGGCAAAAATGAACGTAGGATTAAAGGATATCTTGGTACACCTGGAGAAAGAGCTTCCCGGCTTTGTGGCCTCTGCGGTTGTTTCGGTGGAGGATGGCCTTCCCCTGGCAGAGTATACCAAGAATAGTAATTTTGAGGCCGGAGAGGCTGCCGCCTATCTGGCCAGCATCGTTAAATCAAATCGCAAGGCCATTAAACTGCTGGAAGGTGGCCAGGTTACCGATGATCTGCTGATCACCACGGACAAGAATTATTTTTTGATCAGGCATGGTGTTGATAAGTCTTTTTTTATCTTTCTGATGACCTCCAAAAGTGAATGGCTTGGCAAGGCCCGGCTGCTGATCAAGAAGTATGAAGCCCTCATCAATTACGTCATGGAGAAAAAAATGAGCAGCCAGGAATAGAGCAGCTCAGTCCTGAGTGGACCCACCCTCCCGGCGCTCAGAGGTGGACCAGAGATCAGATCCACCTCCTTCCTGTTATCCTTCCCCCAGTCCTGGAAAACAGGAATGAGGGCCGTTTTCGGATGCTGAAGGGGCCTCCCAGGTTATCAGGGGTATGGCCAAGATGACAAGCGGCGTCAAGATCCTGTTGGATATCGACAGGGCATTATCATCAGAGGAGCTCATGGCCCTCAGTCAGCCAGCCCAAGGCAAGACATTTAAAGTTTTTATAGAGCACTTCAGAGAGATAAAAAGATGAATTTCAAAAACATGACAATCGGTAAACGAATCACCCTGGGTTATGCCTTTATCATAGCCCTTCTCGTTGTCCTTGCCGCTACCAGCTACACAGGGGTGGGCGGCATTGTTAGCAACGCCGCCGAGGTCATTGACGGCAATAAGCTGAATGGCCTCCTGACCCAGAGGGAGGTGGATCATCTCAACTGGGTTGCCCAGGTCAACAGCCTGCTCACCGATGACAGTATCACCACCCTGACCGTGGAGATGGATGACCATCAATGCGGCTTAGGCAAGTGGCTCTACAGTGATGAGCGCCTGGAGGCCGAAGGGCTGGTGCCCAGCCTGGCCCCCCTCCTGAAAAAGATCGAAGAGCCCCATTATCGGCTCCATAATTCCGCCATAGAGATCAAAGAGGTGTTCAGGCAGGCAGACGTCTCCCTGCCTTTGAGGTTGACCGAGATTGAGGCGGCCCACCTGGCCTGGGCCGGTAGGATCCGGGACGGCCTTATTGCTGGCAACGCTAGCCTGAATAATGTTCAGACCGATCCCGGCAAATGTGTCCTGGGCACGTTTCTCACCTCGCCTGAGGGCCGCAGGGCCTATGAGGCTGGGGATGGGGATTTTAAAAGGGTGTGGGGGGGCATCCCGGCCTCCCATAACCGCATGCACCAGTCTGCCAGCCGCATCAAGGAGGCCCTGGCCAGCGGAGACAGCGGTTCTGCCAAGCTGATCTTCCAGGAGGAGACGAGACCCATGCTGGCCGCCACCGTAAAGTCCTTACGGGATCTGAGCACAGTGGCCGGCCATGAGCTCAAGGGCATGCAGCAGGCCAACCAGATCTATGCCCAGCAGACCATGCCCGCCCTCCATGAGGTGCAGGATCTCCTCCACCAGGTCAGCGCTGAGGCCAAGAGCAACATCATGACCGATGGGGCCATGCTGCAGGCAGCCAGCTCCACCCGTCTCAAGGTATCGGTGCTGGCCCTGTTCATCATCGCGGCCGCCGTCCTTATCGCCTTTTTTACGGCCACACGGCTCATTACCCTGTTGAGCGGTATCGTTAGCCAGCTGGGCCAGGGCTCCTCTGAGGTGAACTCCGCCTCCGGACAGATCGCCGCCGCCAGTCACAGTTTGGCCGAAGGGGCCTCGGAGCAGGCCGCCACCCTGGAGGAGACCTCCTCTGCCCTGGAGGAGGTGTCATCCCTGACCCGCCAGAACGCCGACAACACCGGTCAGGCGGATATCCTCATGACAGAGACCAGGGAGGCCATTGGTACGGCAGATCACTCCATGCAGGAGCTGAGCCGTTCCATGGCCGAGATCTCCCAGGCCAGCAGCGAGACCCAGAGGATCGTCAAGACCATTGATGAGATTGCCTTCCAGACCAACCTCCTGGCCTTGAATGCCGCGGTGGAGGCGGCCCGGGCCGGCGAGGCCGGCGCTGGTTTTGCCGTGGTGGCCGATGAGGTGCGGAACCTGGCCCTGCGGGCGGCTCAGTCTGCCAAGGAGACCTCGGGGCTCATTGATTCCACCGTGGAAAAGGTGGATCAGGGTGCGGAACTGTTGGTTGCGACAGGTGAGGATTTTTCCCGGGCTGCCCAGTCCTCCGAGAGGATGAGCACCCTGGTCAGCGAGATTACCACGGCCTCGGCTGAGCAGGCCCAGGGAATCGACCAGGTCAATAGGGCGGTGAATGAGATTGACAGCGTCACCCAGCTCAATGCCGCCGCCGCTGAGCAGTCTGCCTCGGCAGCCGAGGAACTCACCGGCCAGGCCGCCGCCATGCAGGATATTGTTGCCAATCTCCAGGCCATGGTGGGCGGCAGGGTAGGGGCTGAGGCGGCAAAGGCCAGTCCAGTCCAGACAGCAGTGGGGTCTGCCGCACCACAGCTCCAGCTCAGTGAGAAGTAGGGGCAACAGGGGCGGCGCTTGAAAAGTGGCCACAATAACGCAGTGAGAGAAGATACCCCCGTAACCAACGGTAAACGGACATGAACAGAAACAGAGTGGATCTCGCCACAATAAAGGAACGAGTCCTGGTGGTTGATGATGACCAGGATGTCCTTGCGATGCTCCAGTTCCAGTTGCTTAAATTGGGACTAGAGGCCGACATGGTCAACAGTGGCAGGCAGGCCGTTGATTTACTGGCGGATCATGGGTATGGCCTGGTTATCACCGACATAGGGATGCCGGAAATGAATGGCATTGAGCTGCTGCGCTCTATCCGGCAGCATCAGCCCCATACGGATGTCCTGGTTATCTCGGGTTATTGTGACCTTTACAGCTTCACAGATATTATTGCTGAAGGTGCTGCTGACTTCATTACCAAACCATTTGAGCGGGATGAACTGAAGGCCAAGCTCCAACGTATCTTCAGGGAGAGGATGCTTGTTGCTGATTTGGCCCGGGTAAAGGAAAAGGAAAAATCGTTTTTCCTCCATATCGTTGAGTCATTAGCCATTTCCCTTGATGAGAAGGATCAATATACCCATGGCCATTCGCGTCGCGTTACCAATCTGGCCTTGGAGATGGCAGAGCATGTAACGGAAGAGACGGTGGATGTTGACCTGCTGAGTCTCTGTGGCATGCTCCATGACATCGGCAAGATAGGTGTCCCTGATAGGATCTTGACAAGCCCGGACACACTTTCAGAGGAGGAGTTTGAAATCATTAAGAAACATCCGGTACAGGGCGCCCATATCCTCCAGCCCATGGAGTCGGATGAGAGGATAGCTGAGATCTCAAAGGTCATCAAGCACCACCATGAACGCTTTGACGGTACAGGCTATCCAAGTGGCCTCAGGGGAACCGCTATTCCTCTATTGGCCAGGATAATTGCCATTGCCGATAGCTTTGATGCCATGACCTCAGGCCGTTCTTACCGCGAGGGGTTAAGTATTGAGACTGCCATTGAGGAGATACGAAAGAATATGGGATCGCAATTTGATCCTGTTTTGGCGGAGAAGTTTATTTATCTCATGGAGGGCAATCAGGACCAGACTCCTTGTTCTCGCCTGTTGGAATGTGACATTTTCCTAAAGATAACAAAGAACGATGTCTCAAGGTTTTATAAAATGCAGTACTGCTTTGCCGACTTCAGGGGCTGCGCCCGTTATAAGATAGGCGATGGGGATGATTCCTCACTTAACCTGCTGCCTGATGGTACCTTTATCATGGAGCGCTAGGCGACAGGGCATACATTTGGTTCTTCGTCGATGGGCGGCAATGACTTTGTTTTTGCCACGGAATCCACGGAAAAATTGCCATAGGGTGGAAAAAGTTGAGCCTGCCAACCTGTACCTAACCATTTTCCTGAACACAAAGGCACAGAGACACAGAGGGATTAGATGAAGAAAACCTCTGTGCCTTTGTGTTTGATAAACAACCTGCCAGATGGCCGGCCCGGCATGTACAAGGGAAGACCAGGGCCTATCTTTCAATAAATTCAGCAAGAAAAATCTTCCGCCAGCCTCTTCCCTGTCTCATCTGAGAGGGAGAGGAGGTGGTCTGTTTGATCAGTTCCTTCAGTTCGCCTTTGTTGCCCAGCAGGGCCGGGTCAATTCCGTGGCTATCTCCTTGCTGAACAATAAAGTCCTGGAGGCTGACCAGGGCGGCTTTTTCCGTTTTGCTCAGCTTGATATTGCGTAACAGGGGGGGACAGTTCTTTTCTGATTGACCCAGACCCCTGTTCACCGACCCTATCATTGGGGGGCCATAGGCTGCCACGCACCGTGGGGAGATTTCACCGCACTCCTGTATGGCTGCTTGGTCGTCTAATCGTTGGCTGGCTATGCAGAGGAGGACATTATCGCGGACAATATGTCCCCGGGGCCTATCTCTCTTTCGTGCCTCTTTTTCCCGCCAGAGGGTAAGTTCCTGGAGAATGGCAAGGGAGCGGCGATCCAGGCGGCTGGCGCCCCGTATCTTGAGATAGCGTTCCTGGTCACTTATTCCTCCATAGGTCTCAGGCTTGTCCAGTTTCTGCAGTTCTTCCTCCAGCCAGCTCCCGGCCTCAGGGGTGGCTCGCTCCAGCAACAGGGTCCGCATCTTGCCAAGATAACGGACATCGTCCAGGGCATATTCCTTTTGGCCATGGTCCAATGGACGTTTGAGCCAGTTTGTCCGAGTTTCTGCTTTGTCCAGTTTGATCCCAAGGAGGATCTCGACAAGGGCTGCCAGGGAGAGGGTGGACGACAATCCCGCAAAGCCTGCCCCCAGCCTGGTGTCGAAAATGCTCTTCGGGTCTGCACCGGTGGCATGACGCAGGATGGCTAGATCCTGGGGGGCGTCATGCAATATTTTGACGACTGCCGGATCAGCGAGTAAGTCGCCCAGGGGGGAGAGGTCGTCTAGGGCGCAGGGATCGATAAGGAAACACTCGTCCTGGGAAAGAGCCAGCTGAATCAAGCCCAGGCGGGGGTAATAGGTTCGTTCCCAGATAAATTCGGTGTCCAGGGCCACTGCATCCCTATTGCGGGCCCGTTTCACCACGTCCTGGAGGTCTTCTGCTCTATTAATCATTATTGCCTGCCGTGTAAAAAAAGTTTCATTGTCATGCCGGATAAAATCACTGTGTGAAACAAGACATGTCGGCACAAGAAAAACAAGTATTAATTATACAGTCTAGTGCTTGGCTGGTTAAAGAGTCACCCTTCGCCAGGCTCAGGGGCCGGTTTCCTGAGCCTGCCGAAGGGTGGACTTGCTTATTAACAGGTTGCTATTTCAGGGTCTACCGTTTAAGGTGGGCGGCTTTTTCCCAAACTATATGATAAGGATAGCGATGTTTGAGCTTTTTGTTAGAAGAACGGCAAGTTTCAAGAATGATATACTGTCGGGCCTGACCGTGGCCCTGGCCCTGGTTCCCGAAGCAGTGGCCTTTTCCTTTGTGGCCGGGGTTGACCCATTGGTCGGTCTTTACGCCGCCTTTCTTGTCGGCCTGATCACCTCCGTTATCGGCGGTCGTCCGGGTATGATCTCCGGCGCCACCGGCGCCCTGGCCGTGGTCATGGTCTCCCTGGTTGCCCAGCATGGGGTTGAGTATCTCTTTGCCGCCGTGGTGCTGATGGGGGTCATCCAGATCAGCGCTGGGATGTTGCGGTTGGGTAAGTTCGTCCGTCTCATTCCCCATCCGGTCATGCTTGGCTTTGTCAACGGCCTGGCCATTGTCATTTTTCTGGCCCAGCTCAACCAGTTCAAGGTTGAAAATGCCGAGGGGATGCTGCAGTGGATGAGCGGCCCCATCCTGTGGCTGATGCTCGGCCTGGTGGCACTGACCATGGCCATCATCTATTTTCTGCCCAAACTGACCCGGGTCGTCCCTTCCTCCCTGGTCGCTATTATTGTTATCACCGCCCTGGCCCACGGACTTAACCTCGATACCCGCATGGTTGGCGACCTGGCCTCGGTTGCCGGCGGCCTTCCCACCTTCCATATTCCTTTGGTGCCGCTGACCCTTGATAATATGATGATTATCCTTCCCTACTCATGCATTCTGGCCGCCATCGGTCTGATCGAGTCGCTGATGACCATGAGTCTGATCGACGAAATCACCGAGACCAGGGGGCGCGGCAACAAGGAATGCGTCGGCCAGGGGGTCGCCAATGTGGTGACCGGTTTCTTTGGTGGCATGGGGGGATGTGCCATGATCGGCCAGAGTATGATCAACGTTAACTCCGGCGGCCGGGGGCGGCTTTCCGGCATTTCTGCGGCCCTCTTTCTCCTGGTCTTTATCGTTTTCGCCTCGGGCCTTATTGAGATGATACCACTGGCTGCCCTGGTGGGGGTCATGTTCATGGTCGTTGTCGGAACCTTTGCCTGGTCGAGCTTTCGTATTCTCCACAAGATTCCGTTTACCGATGCCCTGGTGCTGGTCCTTGTCTCCGGCGTCACCGTTGCCACTGACCTGGCCCTCGCCGTTGGTGTTGGTGTCGTTGTCTCGGCCCTGGTTTTTGCCTGGGAAAGCGCCAAACGTATCACCTCAACCAAGAGTATCGATGACTCCGGGGCCAAGGTCTACAGCCTGAGCGGCTCCCTCTTTTTCGGCTCGATCCAAAGTTTTCAGGACCAGTTCACCCCCCAGGAAGATCCGGACGAGGTGATCATCGATTTTGGCCAGGCCAGGGTCTGCGATCATTCGGGCATCGAATCCATCAACAGTCTCACTGAGCGCTATCTGTCCAGGGGTAAAAAACTGCGCCTGAAACACCTCAGTTCGGAGTGCCGCACCCTGTTGCAGAACGCCGGCAGCATGATCGAGGTAAATGTCATCGAGGATCCACGCTACAGGGTTGCCACCGATCAGTTGGCCTGAGTCTTTGGCCGTACAGCAAGGTGGAGACGAATCTCAGCCCCGCTGGTCTTAAAAGAGGCAGGACTACAGTGGCGGCCCATGGCAAAGGCTGCTACGTTGGAGCGGTTGTCTGTGGTGCTGTTTCCTTTAAACCCTGAGTCTGGATGATCCCTGCCCATGCTGCTCATCTTCCCCCCTGTTGCCAAGCCGTGCGAGCCGCCGGCCGGTATTGCCCTCCTTGCCGGGATTCTGCATGGCCACGGTTTGCCCTGCACCTTGCTGGACGCCAACCTTGAAGGCCTACTTCATCTGCTTGATTCGCCCCCTGCTCCCTCCGACACCTGGGGCCGCCGTGCCTGCCGTGGCCTGGATGCCAATCTAGCTCGCCTCAAAGATCCGCAACTCTATACCAACCCGGATCGTTACCAGCGTGCGGTGGCCGATGTCGGCCGGGTTCTTGACCTCATTGGCCGGCCCCATGGCCTGGGTTTGAGTCTCGCCAACTACCAGGATCAGGCCTTATCGCCGCTGAAAAGTGCGGACCTGCTGCGGGCCGCGGCAACACCCGAGTCAAACATCTTCCACCCCTATTTCAGCCAACGGTTGCCCGGCCTGATCGCGGCCCAGAGGCCCAAGCTGGTGGGTATCTCCCTCAACTACCTGAGCCAGGCCATCACCACCTTTGCCCTGATCGGCTTTTTGAAGAAAAAATATCCCAGCCTGCCC
>JAUVQZ010000181.1 GCA_030597865.1 Pseudomonadota bacterium
GGCCATAGGTATGGCTGAGGCCGGTGATGGTGGTGTTGGCAAGGATGATGACAGGGGCCTGGCCAGGGGCCAGGAATATATCCAGGTCTGTTTTGTGGATATTGGTGGCCATATTGCCAAAATGGTCGGCGCGGATGCACTGACCCTGGATGTGCTGGTGGTCCATGGTGGGCTCAGGCAGCTTCAGGCGGATCAGGTCGTTCACCGGGATGGTTGGTCCCAGCCCATGGGGATCAAGGCCGTTGGCCAGGGCCGCTGCCACCGGCGCCAAGATATCCCGGCCGTGGAAGGTGGCGGAGACCGGTTGGCGGAAGAGTTGTTCATTGCTGAGCTGGAAGGCGTGACTGCCTGCCTTAAAAAAGGGGGTGAGCAGACCATTGTCCGGGGCCAGAAAGAGTTGGCCCTGCGCTTTGACACAGATGATGCGGCGGCTGGTGCCGACGCCGGGATCCACCACTGCCACATGGATGGTGGCGGCCGGAAAATAGGGGGCGGCCTCTCTGAGGACGTGGCTGGCCGCAGCGATATCCTGGGGCGGGATGGTGTGGCAGATGTCAATGATCCGGGCCTGGGAGCAGCGGCCCGCAATCACCCCCTTCATCATGGCCACGAAGGGATCATCAAGGCCGAAATCAGTGGTCAGGGTGATGGGCATGGCTCGTCTACTCCATGAGGGTGCTGATGCCCACCAGCTGGACCTGCTCGGTGAGCCAGGCCGCCTCCTTCTCCAGGGTGGCGATGGTGGCGGGGTAGGGGTGGGCAATACCAATGGCCGAGCCATGTTTTTTTGCAATCTTCACCAGGTGGACAAGCTGGGCCTTGATCTTGGCCCCGTCGGGTTCATTGTCAATGAAGACGTCCCGGCGGCCGGTCTTGATCTTCATCTCCCTGGCCTCCTTATGGGCCACGGAACTGGCAATGGTAATGCTGTCCAGGAAGAAGAGGTTGCGGGCCTTAAGGGGGGCAAGGGCGGCACGCATGGCCTCCTTGTTACTGGTGAATTTGGAACCCATGTGGTTGTTGACCCCCACGGCATGGGGAATATCCTCCAGGTTCTTGCGGACCTGGGCCTTAATGGAGCGCGCTGACATGGAGGTGGAGAGGGCGCCCGGGCCAGGATCCCATTTGGGCAATGTGGCCTCCATGGGAAGATGGAGGAGTATGTCCCGTTTTCGGGCATGGGCCATTTCCATGAGGCTATGGGCATGGGGGGTAAAGGGCAGAATGGCAAAGGAGAGGTTGAGGTCAAGCTCTATGAGCTGCTGGCCCAGCTTCTGGCGATTACCCATGTCATCAATGAGCAGGGCCAGGCGCGGTTTGCCGTTGTCAATGGCCTGCGGTCCTTTGGGTTTGCTGGATTTTTTCTTGAACTCGGGGGGGGAATCCTCCTCGTAGGCGAGCTTTGGCTGGACTGGTTGGTATAGGGGGTGGCTCTTGTTGTTGGCCCTGGAACTGCGCTCCGTACCCGGGTTGAGAAAGATGAGGTAGGCGGTGGCAGCCATGGTGGCAGCCAGAACCAGGCCAAGGAGAAGGGGCCAGATAAAGCGGGTCTTTGATGGTTTTACCCGTCTTCTGGCGGTTTTCTTTTTTGTCTTTGCTTTTTTCTTGGCCATTATTTGTTTCGGCTCAGGACATAGTGGGCCAGTGCCTGCAGGGTGTCCTTGGTCTCGCAGTCCTTAAAGGCCTCCAGGGCCTCCAGGGCGGCGGCGATGAGGGTGTCAGCCCCTTGCCGGGCATAGCTGAAACCGCCCGCCTCATCAATGATGGTGGTGACCTCCCTGATCCTGGCCTGTCTCTCCGGGGCCTGGCCAGCCAAAAGGTCGGTGAGGATCTTTCCTTTGTCAGCAGGCCCCTCTTTAATGGCATAGATAAGGGGCAGGGTCATTTTGCCCTCAGCAAAATCGTTGCCGATGGCCTTGCCTGTGCTGTCCTCGTCGCCAAGATAGTCGAGGAGATCATCCACCACCTGAAAGGCCAGACCCAGGGCGTCGCCAAAGGTGCGGATGGCTGCCCGCTGTTCCTTGTCAGCCCCGGCAAAACAGGCGCCAACCTCGCAGGCCGCGCCGATCAGGGCCCCTGTCTTGCCACGGAGCACGGCAAAATAATTCTCCTCAGAGAGGTTGGTGTCGGCCACGTTCTGGGCCTGGAGAAACTCGGCGTCAATCATGGCGCTGGTTGCCTCGCCGATCAGGGCCAGGCATCTCTCGCCACCCACCAGACCGGCCAGGGTCATGGCCCTGGTGTGGAGGTAATCACCGGCCAGAATAGCGGTACTGGCGTCCCAGACCTGGTTAGCGGTCTTTTTTCCCCTTCTGGTATCGGCATGGTCAATGACATCGTCATGGAGGAGGCTGGCCCCGTGGAGAAACTCAAAGACCATGGCCAGATGGTAGAGGTCAGGCGGCGGCGACAGCTCTTCTTCATCGGCAATGCCCTCCGGCATTCTGGTAAAGGCGACCAGCCGGGCAATGAGCACGGTGAGCAGGGGTCGGATACGCTTGCCGCCGTTGAAAATGCCATGGTCAACCACCTCGGCCAGGCGGGCGCTTTTGATGGTGGCAAATTCCGCTGCCATGGCCTGGTTGATCTGCTCAATCTCGGGCTGAAGGAGGGAGAGTAGTTGTTCTTTATCCACGGTATTACTCCTTATTGAAAAAGGCTCGAACCTCATCAAGGCTGCGGATTACAGGGCTCGGCGGTGTGCTTTTTAAAAAGATCCGGCCATAGGATTTTGCGTAGAGGCGGGAGTCAAGAATGGCCAGCAGGCCACTGTCGGTTGATGATCGCATCAGCCGGCCCAGGCCCTGGCGCAGGGTGAGGATGGCCCTGGGCACCTGAAAGTCGAAAAAGGGGTTGCCGCCGGCCTCTTTTATTTTATCCGCCCGGGCCATAATAACAGGATCAGAGGGAACTTCAAATGGAAGTTTGTCGATGATGACGGCGCTCAAGGTGTTACCCGGCACATCCACCCCCTCCCAGAAGGAGGCCACGGCCAGCAGCACCGAATGGGTCTCCTCCCGGAAGTTCTCCAGCAGTTTTTGCTTGGGGGCTTCGCCCTGGACAAAGACCGGAAAGGGCAGGCGGTCGCTGAGGTAGTCATACATATGGTCCATGGCCCGGATACTGGTGAACAGGACCAGGGCCCGTCCCGAAGAGGCCATGAGAAGCTCGTGGATCTCTTCCTGGACGGCGTTAAAAAAGGTGCGGTCACTGGGCAGGGGAAAGCCGCTCGGCGGGATGTAGAGCCGGGTCCTGTTTCTATAGTCAAAGGGGGTGGGGAGCTGTAGGGTCTTGGTGTGCTCGTCCAGGCCCAGGCGCCCGAAAAAATAGGAGAAATTGGCGCCGGTGGTCAGGGTGGCAGAGGTGAAGGTCGCTGATTTGACCGTGTTGTAGAAGGATTTATGGAGGTCCTGGGCAATGTCAATGGGCGAGGCGGTGAGGGCCACGGTCTTTTCCCGCCGTTCATACCAGTATACATAGGATGAGTCTGGGGGGGCGGTGAAATGTTCCAGGGCGGCGCTGGCCTCAGAGGTGCGGCGCAAAAAGCCGTTCCAGCTCTCATAGCGCAGGGCCACGGTCTCAAGCTGGTCGGCCAGGGTGACCAGGCGGCTGGCCAGTAACTCGCTTTCCCTGTACCACTCGTCATTGTCAGAGGTGAAGTCGGTGAGGGGGAAACGGCCTTTTTCTCGGGGAAAGAGGGATACGAGACGCTGGGCATGCTGGCTGAGACTCATGGCCAGGGCCAGGGCCTTTTCCTGCTCCTTGTCCCCCACTGATTCGGCATGGGCCTTTTCAATATCACGGGCCAGGTCAAGAAATTGGTAATGGCTGAGGCTGATGCCGAAATAACGGGTGGCGATATTCTCGATATGATGGGCCTCGTCAAAGATCACGGACTCATAACGGGGCAGCACCTCGGCAAAGCCGTGCCTTCTCAGGGCCAGGTCAGAGAAAAAGAGATGGTGGTTGACGATGAGCAGTCGGGCTGAGCCTGCCTCCTTGCGCAGCCGGGTGACAAAACAGGCGCTGTAGTCCGGGCAGTTGCTGCCCAGGCACTGGCTGGTGGTTGCACTTATTTCGCGCCACAGGGGGCTTTGATCCGGCAGCCAGTCGAGTTCGGCCCGGTCACCGGTCTTGGTTTCCTGGAGCCACTGTTCCAGGGATTCCATATGAATATTCTGGAACAGAGGGGCCTGGGGCGAGGCAGTGAATTGGTGGTAGCGGTAGTAACAGAGATAGTTCTGCCTGCCCTTGACGCAGAGGGCCGTCAGCGTTGGGTCGATATGCTCCCTGATAAAGGGGATCTCCTTGTGGAGGATCTGCTCCTGGAGGTTGATGGTGCCGGTGGAGACCACAATCTTCTGGCCGCTGAGCACGGCCGGGACCAGGTAGGCCAGGGTCTTGCCGATACCGGTTTCCGCCTCAATGGCCAGTTTACGACCTAAAACAGGGTTGTGGCCCCAGGGGTCTTCCTGGTGGAGGATGTCGGCAATGGCCTGGGCCATCCGGAGCTGCCCCGGCCGTGGGTCATAGCCGGACAGTTTCTGGGAGATCAGGCCGCCGGGGCTGAAGATCTGCCGGGTTTCCGTGCGCAGGTCAAAGCTGATGTCTGGACTCATCCCTTGCATGTCGAGGATCGGCTGGAGAGCACGGCCAGAAGGCCATGGGTCCATGGCCCTGTCGATTCTGGGCTGATTTTCTTGGCACAGAGTTTGGCCACCAGCTGCGAGATTGGCTGGTGGAGGAGATAGATCTCCAGGTGGGGGGTGGCGCAGCTTTTTTGGGGGCTGCTGGCAACAGGGGGCTCCGGCCAGATCTGTTGTTCGTACTGCTTGGTCCAGAGGGCGGCCATCTGGGCCAGATCGGCCAGGCTGGTTGATCCCGGGCCATGGAGGGCAATGTCGTGGAGTATCTCTGCGGTTTTTTGGCGGCAGTCAGAGAGCTGATCCAGCCAGATGCGCCTCTTCTCTGGATAATTTTCCGGATCCTGATTGCAGTTGGGCAGGGGCAGTCGTAGCAGGCGCACAGGGCGCTGGCCGCTGAGATTTTCGTTCACCTCAAAAAAAGGTTCGGCGGCCCCTTGGCAAAAACAGTTTAACAGCCAAGGGTGCTGGTCTCCGGCCAGCAGCAGACGGCCCCAGGCCTTGATCAGGGACTCAACCCGGACAGGAAATTCCGGCTTTGGGTTGACCCCTAAGGCCTGGAAGAGATCCTCAATATCATCACCCTTGAGTTCCTGGAGAAGTTCGGCCTGGCGCTCCTCCAGCAGGGCGAGGCCCTGGGTAAGCTCCCTTTGTTCACGGCGTAAAATTTCAGCCAGTTTAAGAAGGAGCCTGGCCTGCCAGAGTTCTTCCCTGTCCTTGGAGGATTGGGGGGCAGAGGGGGCCTGGTCTGCCGGGGGCTGCAGGTTGTTGATGATGTCCTGGACCGATTTTGGATCGCGGTGCTCCATAAAGTCAAGGGCCAGGTTGGAGAGCTGTCCCTGGTAGAAGGCAGCCTCGTTGCCCTTGAGCTCAGCCAGGAGATGTTGGAAGCGTTCAAGGTCATCACCTAATGGGGCAGGGGTATATGGGGTACATAGCTCATCCGCCTCGCCCGGGTCATTTTCCACCGGCCCCAGGTAGAAGATCTGCGAGAAGAAAAGGAGCTGGCCACGGACATCGTTTAGGGTGATATCTGTTTCTGGAAAATGGTAGGCGGGGAGAGAGGGCATCATATTTTTCTACATCAATGGAGGGAAAAATGGTAAGGCCATAGGCAGTAGCAGGCAATGTCCTCCCTGACCATGGTCCCTGTAAAAAGAAAAAGTTTATGGGTATCTTGAAAAACTAGATATTTCGGAGTCTGCGCTTACCTGTTCGAGGACAAGGAACGGTGAAAATAAAAAGCACCCCAAGGGTATTTCCTACGGGCACGCAGCATATTGATCATATGCGAGCA
>JAUVQZ010000225.1 GCA_030597865.1 Pseudomonadota bacterium
CATGTACCTCCTTTGAGTTTGGTCACCCAAAGGGTACTGTAGATGCTCTCTCTTTTTCAAAGATCAAATAGGTAACGTGTTTTTTACACAATCAAAGAATTAAAGGAGTTGCTAAGGGGTGATGGTAACTCAGCATTATTTTTACCTGGTAAACTCTAAGGTCTCGCAATTATTACCCCCTCTCCCTGGGGAGGTAAGCGACCCAAGGGAGACTCCGGAGGGATGGGGTGAGGGGGCAAGGCCATTTTACCTGTGAGTGATAGACATATGAAAGAATTGATAACAAAGATACTAGACGGTGAACGGATGAGCGTCGAGGAAGGGGCAAAACTCTTTCGCGACGGTGGTCTTTATGAACTAGGCATGCTCGCCGATGAGATTCGCAAGCGTAAGCATCCGGAGCCCATCGTCACCTATGTCGTTGATCGGAATATCAACTATACCGATATCTGTGTGTCGGCCTGTAAATTCTGCGCCTTTTTTAAGGCCCCTGAGGACAAGGAAGGCTCGGTGCTCTCCCTTGAGGAGCTGGGCAAGAAGATAGAGGAAACCCAGCGCTTGGGCGGCAACCAGATCCTTCTGCAGGGCGGATTACATCCGGATCTTCCCCTTGAGTTTTACGAGGACATGTTGCGCTTTATGAAGGGCTATGGCGTCCATATCCATGGCTTTTCACCCCCTGAAATGATGCATTTTTCCGAGATTTCCGGCAGACCCATGCCCGAGGTGTTGCTTCGCCTGCAGCGTGCCGGTCTTGATTCCATCCCAGGTGGTGGTGCAGAGATCCTCAATGATAGGGTCCGTAATGACGTTGCGCCCCGGAAATGTTCGGCGGACGAGTGGATTGCCGTGATGGAGGAGGCCCACAGACAGGGGATGCGCACCACGGCCACCATGATGTTCGGACATGTGGAGACCCTGGAAGAGCGTCTTGAGCATCTCCAGCGCCTTCGTGATCTGCAGGATCGAACCAGCGGTTTTACCGCCTTTATTCCCTGGCCCTTTCAGCCCGATAATACGGTTTTCGCCTCCATGGCCAAGACCACGGGCCATGAATATCTAAAGATGCTGGCCCTGTCCCGCATCTTCCTGGATAATTTTGATAATATCCAGGCCTCCTGGGTTACCCAGGGGCCGAAGATTGCCCAGGTGTCCCTCTTTTTCGGGGCCAATGATTTCGGCTCCACCATGATCGAGGAGAATGTGGTGGCTGCTGCCGGGGTAAGTTTCCGCCTCTCCGAGGAGGAGATCCGCAAGCTGGTGACGGCAGTGGGCATGAAACCCGTGCAGCGCCGGATGGATTATACGCCGGTCTGACCATGATTACTCTCCATCGCGCCCCTTGGGTCCTGCCCATATCCTCGCCTGTGATTGCTGATGGTGCTGTTATTGTTGATGACGAGCACATTCTGGCGGTGGGGGCCTATGCTGATTTGCGGCATGGGGCGTATGCACGGATTGTCGACCATGGCTCACGGATTCTCATGCCCGGGCTGGTCAATTGCCACTGTCATCTTGAGCTTTCCGCCTTTGCCGGACTTGCCCAACAGCCCGTGGAGCCCGGTAATATGCCGGCCTGGATTGCCAGCCTTCTTAAGCTGCGGGCCAGTACGGGCGATGCCGATATTGAAATATGCGAGGCCGCCCTGGCGGCTCAATATGCTGACGGTGTTGGTCTGCTGGTTGATATCGGCAATGCCCCTTGCCCCCGGGCCGGTGGCTATGGGGGGGTGGATGTTCAATACTTTACTGAGTTGCTGGGTCTTTCACGGCAGGGTACAGACCATGGTCTTAAGACTTTGGCTGATAATGATGCCGGTCATAAATTTACCTGCCACGCCCCCTATTCAACGAGCAGCGCCTTGCTCCAGGCGGTCAAGGGCAGGGCGAGGCTGGCAGGGCAGCTCTATCCCATCCATGTTGCTGAATCCCGTGACGAGGTGGAGTTTCTTCACACCGGCCAGGGGCGTTTCCGCATCTTTTTAGAAGAGCGGGGTGTCTGGGATGGCTCTTTTGCTGCGCCTGGTACTGGGGCGATAAGCTACCTTGCCCGGCTGGATATCCTTGACGACAGAACCCTCTGCGTCCACTGTGTTCATCTGGATGACCACGAGATCGACCTGCTGGCCCAAAAAAATGCCAGGGTCTGTCTCTGCCCCGGCTCTAATAGATTTCTTGGCGTGGGTCAGGCTTCGCCTGCGAAGATGCTGGCCGCTGGCATCAGACCAGGGCTTGGCACGGACAGTGTGGCCAGTAATCCCGAGCTTTCCATGTGGCGGGAGATGGCCATCCTGGCGGCTGATCATCCGGAGCTTGATCCCGCCACCATACTTGCCATGGCAACTCTCTATGGAGCTGAGGCCTTAGGGGACAAGGGCAAAGGGCGTTTGGAGGCCGGCAGCACCAGCCGCCTCCTTGGCGTAGGTTTCGAAGGACAAGAACCCCTTGAGTTCCTGGTCCGTGATCACGATGCCAAAGATGTTATCTGGCTATAAGATGCCTTGGGGACAGAGGTGATGATGGCAGAAACAGAGAAAATCAGGGCCCGGATCGGCATGGTAAACTTTATTAATACCGCGCCCCTTTATGAGGTCTGGCGGCGCAGTGTCCAGCGTCCGGAGTGGCAGGTCACCGAGGCCCCCCCCACTGTCCTTAATGGCATGCTCTTCAACGGGGATCTTGACCTTGGCTTTATCTCCTCCCATGAGTACGGGGCCCATCCCGGGCTCTATAAGATTTTGGGAGGGCTTTCCATCTCCGCCACCGGCCCGGTTGGCTCGGTTTTTCTCTTTGCCCGTGAAGAGGTGGTCAGGCTGCAGGGCAAAAAGGTGCTGCTCTCGGCCCAGTCGCAAACCTCAGTGGCCCTGGTTAAGATCATTCTTGAGGAGTTTTATGGTGTGCAGCCTATCTATCACCAGGGCGCCATTGACCTGCAGGGCACAAGCCATGACTATGCGGCCATCCTTGCCATTGGTGATGATGCCCTCCGCCTTAAAGAGCAGGGCAGGTTCCCGGTACAGATAGATCTCAGCGAGGTATGGCACGAACACACCGGCCTGCCCTTTGTCTTTGCCATCTGGGCCGTGCGTGAAGAATTTTGCCGGCATGATCCTGTAACCGTTGTGGAGATCCACCATGAACTGCAGCGCTGCATCCACCAGGGCAGGGATGAGCTGATGCAGATCTGTGAACTGGTGGCGCCCCGTATTCCCATGGAGGTGGCCGCCTGTCATGCCTATTTACAGGGAATGGAGTATGATCTGGGGCCACAAAAGGTTGAAGCACTGGAAAGGTTTTTTGAATTTCTGATCAGAAGAGGTGAGGCGGCAGCAAGCTCGCTGCCTCTGAAAATTTGTGAGTAAAGGGGTTGTTGATGAAGGACAAGATCATTGTTGCCATAACCGGTGCCTCAGGCATGATATACGCAAGAGAGCTCTTTGCCATCCTGGAAGGAGCCGATGTCGAGGTCCATGGCATAATTTCCGAGGCCGGGGAGCAGGTGCTGGGCCTGGAGCTTGGCCTGACACCGGATGATTTTCCCCAGGTACGCTGGTGGGGCATCAAACAATTTACCGCCCCCATGGCCTCTGGTTCCGCCCGCTTTCAGGCCATGGCCGTGATTCCCTGCACCATGGGTACCCTGGCCGCCATTGCCAGTGGTCTGTCGACAAATCTCATCCATCGGGCCGCTGACGTGATGCTCAAGGAGAGGCGTAGGGTGGTATTGGCGGTCCGGGAAACACCCTTTAATCGCACCCATCTGCAAAATATGCTCACCGTCCATGATGCCGGCGCCACCATCTGTCCGGCCATGCCGTCCATGTACCAAAAGCCGCAGTCCATTACGGAAATGGCCCGCAACTATGCATCTCGGGTTGCCGAGACCCTGGGCCTTGAGGTGGACTATCCACGCTGGCAGGGCCACTGATGAGGTTTGTCACGGTAATGTCGTGGAATCTGTGCATGGGAAATTAGCCTTCTCCCCCTCACCCCAACCCTCCGGAGTCACCCCTGCGGTCGCTTACCTCCGCAAAAGGGGCGAGGGAGCTTAAAATCCCCTCTCCCTGGGGGAGAGGGCTAGGGTGAGGGGGATGTGAAAAAAACACCCACAACAATAACGATACATGAAAAAATGCTGAAAAAAATCTCTGCACTCCTTGAAATGATCAAGTTTAAATATACGGTATTTGCCCTGCCCTTTGCCTTTATGGGGGCCTGGCTGGCCCAGGGCGGTGTGCCTGGCGGCATGGTCTTTATGTGGATTGTCCTGGCCATGGTGGGGGCG
>JAUVQZ010000134.1 GCA_030597865.1 Pseudomonadota bacterium
AAGCTTCTGGAGGGAGGTGGTTATTTTATCCCCCCGCGCTATTGTGGTAAGGATCTCCGCCAGGTTCTGATCCGGGTTAAAGGCTGGTTGCAGAGGGCCGACGTCGCCAGCCGTTGGTGTCTTAATTGCGGAGACCGCCACCAGGGCGTTGAGGATTTTTATGGTTTCCGGGGAAAACACGGCAATTGGCTGGGCTGGGGGGCCTGCCGGCCCTGAAGCCGCCGGTGGCTGGCTGGCCGCCCCTGTCACTGTTGATGGTGGTGGGGTCAACTCCCTGCCAGTCGCACCCCTGTCATGGCCCTGGCCCCCAGGGGGCGGGGGGGCTGTAATGGCGTGCCTGGGTTGGATAACGTCCTGAAAGGCCGCAACCTTCTGGAGGGAGGCGGGGATCTGTCTCTCCCGGATCAGGCTGATAATGGTTTTTAAAAGGGGCGGAGGTTGCGGAGCATCAGCCTTTTCGGCTCCAGGCCGGTTGATATACATAACCAGGGCCCTGACAAGCCGGGCCGCCTCAGGGGGCAAGCTGCCATCAGCCGCCACCAGGGCAGGTGTTGGCAGCGCCGGGCTGCTGGCCGGCGGGGAAGAAGGTCTTCCTGCTGAAACGTGGGCAGCAGGTTGCCTTGGCAGCGAAGCTGCTGACTGCGGAGAGGGCGTCCCGGCTGTTGTTTCGGCCTGGGGGGCGGGGCTTACACCGGGTTGCGTCTTAACGAGCAGGGGGCGGCTGGCCATGATGTCCTTGAGCAGGTCCTGGATGGCGCCTTTCTTGCTGGCCAGGTTGAGCAGGGGGCTGTCGCCGGCCTCCTTTACCTCAAACCAGAACTGCTGGCCCGGCTCAAGCTTAAGGGGAGTGCGGGCTGAGATGATTTCCCCGGCGAGCTTGAGAAGAAGCAGGCCGTTGGCATCCTGCCCCACCACCTCACCCTGGAGAAGCTGGCCGGGCACCAGGGTCAAGCTGCCAGCATGACCGACCGGCTGTACCGGCTGAATAAGCCTGGCTGTCTTGCCTCCCTCTGGGTTTGGGCTGCCCTTATTGATACGGCTAAAGAGATCGCTTATCTTCACGCTGGTTTTCCTTCTGGTGGGTTGCTGTGCACATCATCCAGCCATGGGCAGCACCACCAAGGCCTCCATCCCATCTTCCTGGCGGTTTAAGCTGAAACTGCCGTCATGCCTCTCAACAATACTGTCAACCATGGCCAGTCCCATGCCGCTGCCATAGGTCTTGGTGGTGAAAAAAGGGTCCCGGGCCCGGCTCAGGTTGGCATCGGACAGGCCCATGCCCGTATCGCAGATCCGGATGAAAATATGGTCACCCTGCACCTGAGCGCTCACCTTGAGGTGGCCACCCTGCTCCATGGCCTCCAGGGCATTGCGGATAATATGAAGGAACATCTGCCGTATCTGGCGGCAATCCATCTTCACCATGATATCCTGGTCATCGGCAAGATCCACCTCCCAGGTGATATTTTGCTTGATCATGGTGGGCTGGACCAGGAGCAATGTCTTTTTGATCAAGGGGAAGAGGCTGGCCACTGACTTCTGGGGTTCAGCCCGGCTGACAAAATCAAAAAGTTCTCCCAGGGTGCCTTCCAGTCGCGCTGTTTCTTTAATCATGACATCAAGGTAGCGGCTCCACTCTTCATTGGTAATCTTCTTGGAGAGAATCCGGCATACCCCGCCAATGGAGGTGATGGGATTGCGGAGGATATGGACCATCTGGGCGGCCATCTGGCCCAGGGCGGAATAACGCTCGGCCTCCACCAGCAGATCCTTGTTGTGGTCAAGCTCGTGGGTCACCTGCTGCAGTTCGCTGATCTTGTCCTGCATCTCGCTGTGTAGATTACTGTGTTCAATGGCCAGGCTGACCTGGCTGGCAAAGAGCTCCAGTATGGTGATGTCATTCTTCTTGATGGGGTTGCGGGTCACATAATTGTCGGCGATAATCACGCCAAGGGCGGCCCTGGGGGAAAAGAGGGGGACAACAACGAAGTTGCCTTCTGTAAGGAGATTAAGGAGATCCTGGTCAACCTCTACCTCTGCCTTGCCCTCGGTGACCAGAAAGCTACGGCGTTCCATGGCCGAACGGATGAGGATATGCTGGTCATCGCTAACAGGTATCTGGAGCTGGCTTATAATATCGTTTATGGAGTTATCATGGGCGGCACAGTCGTGCAGGCCCTCAACCATGTCGAGAAAATCAATGCCCTTCTCCACCATCTCGTCCCAGATAATTGCCGCCTCCTCCCTGCAGTTGGGGCCGATGGCCAGACGGCCCCGGAGATTGTCCTTGGCGTCATCGAACAGGGCCACGAAGGCGCGGTTAAAGCGCAGGCCCTCATTGGCCGTGATGCCGACCAGGATAGCGTGGAGCACCTTGTCAAGCTCGGTGGTGGTGAGGTACACCGAGTTTATCTTCAGAGAAAGCTGATGGAGAAGCTGGAAACGGAAATTGGCCTGCTCCAGATCTTCCTGGTATTGCTTATTGTCAGAGACCAGACGACGCTTAACCAGGGCCCGGCGGACAACAATGAGGATCTCATGGAATTTTACTGGTTTGGCCAGATAATCCTCAGCACCGCTGCGGATACATTCAATGGCGACATGGATGTCGGCAACGCCCGACAGCATAACAATGGCGAGATCAGCATGGCTGACAACGATTTCCGGGATCAGCTCAGAACCGGACTGGTCAGGCAGACCTATATCGAGAAGAACAAGGGCGACATTATGTTGGGAGAGGAGATGGCGCAGGCCGGCAGCAGAATCCGCCTCCACCACGGCCAGACCGCTCTCCTGGAGAAACTCGGCCAGGGGTTCACGGATCATGGGGTCATCGTCGACAAGGGCGATGACCTCATCACCCCTTAACAATTCAGAAAGGGGCAGGTCGGTGCCGGAATTTTCTACTGGCTGGATCATAGGGTCAGATTTTTTTTGGGACGCTGGTTAGGTCTGTAACGAACGGTAAGTGTATATAGATAAAACTACCTAATGTTTCATGGCTGCGCAAGAATTCTCTGGTCAGTCCGGCAAAGGGTATGGACTGTCTTGCCGGGGACATTCCTGAAATCTTTACAAGATTTTTTCTCTTGGTCATTTTATGGTACAACAGAAACTCTTCCGGCCTTTTGTTATTCAAGGTGGCCTTTATAAAAAACCAGCCGTTACACGGGCTCTAACATCCATGACAACCAGAGAGAAAAACATCGTCCTCATCGGTTACAGGGCCACCGGTAAAACCAGTGTTGGTAAGCTCCTGGCCCAAAAACTTGACCGGCCCTTTGTGGATGTGGACCAGGCGGTGGAAAAAAAGGCAGGGGAGAGCATCTCGGCCATGGTGGCGGCCAAGGGCTGGGATTTTTTCCGGGCAGAGGAAAAAGATATGCTCTTGGAGCTGACCAGCAATCCTGGTCAGGTGATTGCCTGTGGTGGCGGTGCCATTTTGCACCAGGATATCTGGCCGCAGCTAAAAAAAGTCTCCTTCGTGGTCTGGCTCAAGGCGGATGTTGACACGATTTGCCGTCGCCTGGCCGGAGATCAGGCCACCCAGGGCCAGCGCCCCTCCCTGAGCGGCCAGGATATCTACTCGGAGGTGAGTGGAATCCTGGCCAAGAGAACACCGCTCTACGCTGGAGGTTGCCATCTGGAGCTTGACGCCACCGGCGGCCTGGAGGATATTGTCGAAAAGACCATCCGCGCTTTTCAGGAAGGCCAGACACTAACTATAGCACCATCTCTTTGAACAATATTAGACAGATATAAGGATACTCTCATGGCAGGAAATACATTTGGTCAGATATTCAGAGTCACCACCTGGGGCGAATCCCATGGTACGGCCATCGGCGCCACCATTGACGGCTGCCCGGCCGGTATTCCCCTGGGTCCTGAGGAGATCCAGAAGGATCTGGAACGCCGCCGCCCCGGCAAGGGTGGGGCAACCAGCCCCCGTCAGGAGCCGGACAAGGTGGAGATCCTCTCCGGCATCTTTGAGGGACTGACCACCGGCACCCCCCTGACCCTGGTCATCTATAATAAAGATGCCCACTCCAAGTCCTACGATCATTTAAAGGATATCTTCCGGCCCGGCCATGGCGATTTTTCCTATTTTTGCAAATATGGCATCCGCGACCATCGCGGCGGCGGCCGGGCCTCGGCCCGGGAGACTGCGGCCCGGGTGGCGGCCGGTGCAGTGGCCCGCAAACTTCTACAGTTCCAGGGCATCAAGGTGATGGCCTATACCCTGGCCCTGGGCGGCATCATGGCCGAAAATTTTGAGCTGGAGGCCTTGGCAGAGAACCGCCTCTGCTGCCCTGACAATGATGCGGCTGCAAAGATGGAGGCGCGTATTGCCGAGGTCCGCAAAGAGGGTGACACCCTGGGCGGTATTGTTGAGATCACCGCCAGCGGCTGTCCGGCGGGCCTGGGTGAGCCGGTCTTTAACAAGCTTGATGCTGACCTGGCCGGGGCCCTGATGTCAATCGGCGCGGTGAAAGGGGTGGAGATCGGCTCCGGTTTCAGCGCCAGCCTGATGAAGGGTTCGGAGAACAACGACGCCCTGACCCCTGAGGGTTTCAGCTCCAATAATTCCGGCGGCATCCTGGCCGGTATCTCAAACGGCGATGCCATTGTCAGCCGGGTGGCGGTCAAACCCATCCCCTCCATTGGCAAGCCCCAGAAGACCGTCAACCTGGACAATGAGGCGGTGGAGGTCAAGATTGGCGGCCGCCATGATATTGCCGCCATCCCCCGCATCATCCCGGTCTGCGAGGCCATGGTCTGCCTGACCCTGGCCGACCACCTCCTGCGTCAGCAGGCCGGCGAACTGATCCCGGACACCGACGAGTAATTTTTTATTTCACCACAGGTCACCTTCTTTCCAATACCCCCATGGGGTCAGAGCAACCCCTTAAAACCAGCCACGGAACCCACGGAATACACTGAAAAAAAGAAACTTTCGTAGGTTTCCGTGGATTCCGAGGCAAAGATATCTCTGTGGTGAACCCAAAATCAATTTTCCATCTTCGGCAGGTAAAGAATGGCCACAAGAAAGATAAAAAACATCTGGTTTGTCTCCCGTGAGTATGACGGCCTGGCCGGGGCCGGCGGCGTTAAGGACGTCTGCCGCCAGCTCGCCGAGGCCCTGGGTAAGGTGGCCAAGGTCTCGGTGATCATGCCGTGCTATGGTTTTCTTTCACCCAAGCTCCTTGGCTTCAAGATGAAGGCCTCCCTCTCCGTTTCCATGAATTATGCCAGCCAGGATCGCCAGGAGGAGGTCGTCATCTGGGGCAAGAAGACCCAGGTCGTGGG
The DNA here is from genome assembly GCA_030597865.1 of Pseudomonadota bacterium. Lineage (GTDB taxonomy): Bacteria > Desulfobacterota > Desulfobulbia > Desulfobulbales > SURF-16 > BM506. The sequence goes on from JAUVQZ010000134.1 coordinate 5,308, forward strand.
CAAGGGCGAGGTCACTCTCTACCTTGTTGACTCGCCACGTTTTCGGGAAAAACAGAACGTCTACACCTACACCGAGGCTGAGGAAAAGCTTGATCCGTTCAAGGGGGCCGGTGAGGGCCATTATGATTATTTTTCCATGAACATCCTGCTCCAGAAGGCGGCGCTGTGCTATCTCATGTATCGCCATGAACGGCCGGACATCATCCATTGCCATGACGGCCATACCGCCCTTATCCCGCCCATGGCCAGGGAGATTGACGGCTTCCGTCATTTTTTCCGCAACACCGGTTTTGTGGTCACCATCCACAATGCCGGCTTGGGCTACCATCAGGAGGTTGCTGACCTGCCCTATGCCCAGGCCATCACCGGCCTGGCCCGCAGTTTTGTCAACAAGAACCTCCTTGATGGCGATTTTGACCCCTTTGTCGCTGCCTCCCGCTACTGCATCTTAAACACGGTGAGCGAGAATTATGCCCGGGAACTGCGGGAGACGGACGAGGATGAGCTCACCGGCTGGCTCGGCCATTTTCTCATGAGCCGGGGCATCAAGATCGAGGGGATCACCAACGGCATCAATCCGGCGGATTTTGACCCCGGTGAGCCGGACAGGCTCGGTCTGGACGCCCCTTTTTCCGTGGCCAAGGGGGATCTTGACGGCAAAAGGATCTGCCGGCGCCGGCTTGAAAAATCCCTGGCCAAAAAAGAATTTAAGTCCATCAGCCAGCATGGCCGCCTGGATCCTGGCAAAAAACAGCCCCTGCTCACGGTTATCGGCCGTTTTTCCGGCCAGAAGGGGATGGATACCTTTGTTGAGGCCCTCCAACTTCTGCTGCCAGCCGAAAAGAATTTCCAGGCCCTTATCCTGGGCTCAGGCGAAAAACGTATTGCCCAGGGACTTATCTCCCTGACCAGGGAAAAGGCCTATGGCGGCAGGGTCTGTGTCCTGGAGGGCTATGACCCGCAGTTGGCCCATAAGGTCTATGCGGCCGGTGATTTCTTTGTCATCCCCTCCCAGTATGAACCCTGCGGCCTCACCGATTATATGGCCCAGCTCTTCGGCAACCTGCCCATCGTCCACCATGTTGGCGGTCTGGTGAAGGTGGTGGATAACGAGACAGGCTTTGCCTATCGGGAACACTCGGCCAAGGCCCTTATCGGGGCTATCAAGCGGGCTTTTGCCATCTATCACAACAAACCAGCGCGGATTTCCACCATGCAAAAAAAGGCGGTGCAGACCATCGCAAAACAGTACACCTGGGATAAAATTATGCTACGATACATGGAGCTCTACCAGGAGGCCTTGTGCAAAGAGTAAGAATTGAAACCAAGACGCCGGAGCCGGCCAACAGCTGGTTTGAAAAGAGAAGGGATTTTCACAATCGTTCCCTGTACAGCGGCTTTTTTGAGACCTACTCAAGCTTTGTCAGCCTTTACCAGGCCTATATCAACGGTGGAGAATTAAGTTTTGACGACCTCACCCGCCTGGTGGGCACCGAGGCCCAAAAAGGGCGTCTCTGGCAGCTTAAGGACCATTGCCACCGCCTTTTTAAAGGAAGCAGCCAGCAAAACGGCCTACTCCTTGACTGGGTCATTGGTTCAATTTTCCATGAGGCCATGAAGCTCAAGGAAAATATCTACATGTACCAGTTTTACGGGCCGTCAGGGTCGGAAAGGCTGGGGAATGATGCCGCCGGCGCCTCCCTGCATTGCGGGGTCAGCCGGCAGAACTTTATGAGGGGAATCGCCAAAGAGGCCCGCCGCCAGGTGGATAATCTCACCTTTCTCTTCTGCCGCGCCAATTTCCTGCTCCGCATGCTCCTGCCCAGCCAGGCCCACAACGTCCTTCTGCTCCGTCTTTTGCTGGAGGAGGGGACAATCAGCCAGGAGCTCTGGAGCGAATCAACGGAGCAGATTTTTGCCGAACTTTTTCCAGACCAGCCCGAGGCAGGCTATCTTATGGTGGCCAAGAGTTATTTTAACGGCCAATGGCTTAACGAGGCCCTGGCCGCCTACGAGGCAGCCCTCACCCTTAACCCAGACATTGAAGAGGCCCGCCGCCGCTCCTTCCTTCTCCGCACCATGATCCGTGACCGGCAAAAAATTATGGCGGCCTGAGATGGGCTCAACTTTCCCCGTTTCCTTATTATGTGATATTGTTTCGGTGGATAGGTAAATCAGGTTGGTGGGCACCGCCCCTTCGACCCCTCGACAGGCTCAGGGCACCGCAAGCTCAGGGCATCGCCTTCGGGGTGGCCCAGGGGCCGGTCCCAAGGCCTGTCGAAGGCGGGAGAAATAATCCGAACCTTGACCTTAAAGACATAAAAAAAATCCAGGGAGGCTATTATGGCGATAAAAATTGGTATTAACGGCTTTGGACGTATTGGCAGAAGCATCTTACGGGCCATGGCCCTCTATCCTGAGTTTGCGGACATGGAGGTGGTGGCCATCAATGACCTCACCGACAATAAGACCCTGGCCCATCTCCTTAAATATGACTCGGTCATGGGTATCTTCCATCAGGAGGTGGAGGCCACGGACAAAGGCGTCATGGTCAACGGCCGCGAGATCGCCATCACCAACCACCGCAGCCCGGCCGACATCCCCTGGGCCAAAAGCGGCGCCGAATACGTGGTGGAGTCCACCGGACTTTTCTGCACCGATGAGCGGGCCGGGGCCCATCTTGAGGGCGGCGCCAAAAAGGTGATCATCTCGGCACCGGCCAA
>JAUVQZ010000098.1 GCA_030597865.1 Pseudomonadota bacterium
GAGAATAGAGACCGTAGCGAAAAATCAGAAAATTGAGACCAGTTTTTCGATCATTTTCGGTAAATAGCAGCGCTATTAGACGAAAATTAGCGGAAAAATGGGCCAATTTCTCTGGTTTTGCAGTAGGCCTTTTATTCTCGGACAGCCTCCTATCCTAGGCCAGGGAGAAGGATAGCCCCTTTATAAAGAGGCCCCTACCGAAAAAGAGAGGTGTCGCCCTTACCCTCCCTGAGCACAACCGGCTCTGGGTCAAGAAGGGAGATAACGGAAGAGGGCTGGGGAAAGACATCACCACCATCGATGATCTCATCCACCTGGTTGCCGAAGAGCTGCTCCACCTCAAAGGCGGATGATGGCATCTCTTCACCGTCCATGGCGGCGGTGGTGGTAACAATGGGATTGCCAAGGATTTCAACGAGCATCTGACAAATCGGATTCTCCGGCACCCTGATACCCGCCGTCTTTTGCCTGGTGATCATTATTTTGGGAACAATTTTCATGGTGGGTAATACAAAGGTGTAGGCACCGGGAAGATTCTTCTTCATGACCCGGTAGGCGGTATTTGACAACGAGCAATAGGTACTGACATTTTTCAGGCTACAGCACATGAAACTAAAGGGCTTTTGTTTTGGGCGGCCCTTGATCTGATGCAGACGTTTGACCGCCTTCTGATTAAAGATGTCACAGCCCATACCATACACCGTATCCGTAGGATAACAGATGATGCCACCACGCTTGAGAACATCAACGGCCTTTTCAATCAATCTTGACTGGGGGTTGTCTGGGTTGATATACAGCATAGGAAGTAATTGACTTAAACGGCCTGCGAGTGATGCAGGCCTTTTCTTTTTTTTTAAACAATAATCAACGTGTGGCAAGAGGCCTTTCCTGACCAAGACACACCATTATAAAAACCAGATGATGATATACTGGTAGTTGGCCAGAGAGGCAAATCTTTTTTTGAGCCTGTTTTACTCAGCAAACCATGAATCACCCTGTCTCAGCTTTTCAGTAGAGAAAAAAAACTGTCAGGCCAAGTGAACCTTAAAAATAATAAGGAACCAAAAATGTTATTCGAGACCATTGAACACGCCTATACATTTGACGACCTCCTCCTTGTGCCCGGCCCTTCAGAGGTGTTGCCCGACGCCGTGGATCTTTCCTGCCGGCTGACCAAGGAAATCTCCCTCAACATCCCCGTTGTCAGCGCGGCCATGGATACCGTCACCGAGCATCGGGCTGCCATTACCCTGGCCCGGGAAGGGGGTATCGGCATCATCCATAAGAATATGTCCATTGATGAGCAGTCCCTCCAGGTAAAGAAGGTGAAGAAGTCTGAGTCGGGCATGATTATCGACCCGGTCACCACTGCCGAGAACAGCACCGTTGCCGAGGTCCAGCAGATCATGGCCAGCTTCCGCATATCCGGGGTGCCTGTTCTAAAAGAGCAGAAGCTGGTGGGTATTGTCACCAACCGCGATCTGCGCTTTGTCTCTGACCCTGGTCTGCGGGTCAGTGATGTTATGACCTCAAAAAATCTGGTGACGGCCAAGGCTGGCATCACCCTGGAGCAATCCAAGGCCCTGCTCCACGAACACCGCATTGAGAAACTGCTGGTGGTGGACGACAATGGCGGCCTCACCGGCCTGATCACCATTAAGGACCTTGAGAAGATTAAAAAATATCCCGGTGCGGCCAAGGACTCCCTCGGCCGTCTGCTGGTGGGTGCTGCCATTGGCATTGGCACCCCCATGGAAAGTATTGCCCAACTGGTTGACGCCGGGGTTGACATCATCGCCCTTGACTCGGCCCATGGCCATTCCAAAAATGTCCTTAACGCCCTGAAGGCCATAAAAAATGTCTTCCCTGACCTCCAGGTTATTGCCGGCAATGTTGCCACGGCAGAGGGAACCGAGGCCCTGATCAAGGCCGGGGCCGACTGCGTCAAGGTCGGGGTCGGACCCGGCTCCATCTGTACCACCCGTATTGTTGCCGGTATCGGTGTCCCCCAGATGTCAGCAATATATAATTGTTCCCGCATCGCTGCCCAGTACGGCGTCCCTATTATCGGCGACGGCGGCATCAAGCACTCGGGCGATATCACCAAGGCCCTGGGGGCCGGAGCAGACACCATTATGGCAGGCAGCCTCTTTGCCGGCACGGACGAATCTCCGGGCGACACCTTCCTCTACCAGGGCAGAACCTACAAGGGCTACCGTGGCATGGGCTCCCTGGGTGCCATGAAAAAGGGCAGCAGCGACCGCTACTTCCAGGAAAAGACCACCACATATGTGCCTGAGGGTATCGAGGGCAAGGTGCCCTATAAGGGGCCGCTCACCGAGATCATCTATCAACTCATGGGTGGTTTGAGTTCCGGCATGGGCTATGTGGGGGCCGCTACCATCACGGAGCTCCATACCAAGGCCCGCTTCGTGCAGATCAGTCCGGCCGGCCTCAAGGAGAGCCATGTCCATGACGTTATTATTACCAAGGAAGCACCAAACTACAGGCTCGGCTAGTCGCAGCAAACAATCCCTTAAAAAACTTAAAATCAACCGTAAACAACCATGAATATCCATAGTGAAAAAATACTGATCATCGATTTCGGCTCCCAGACCACCCAGCTCATTGCCCGCCGGGTCAGGGAGCAGAAGGTGTATTGCGAAATCCACCCATACCACACGGATCTTGCCAAGATCAAAGAGCTGAACCCCTCGGGACTCATTCTCTCCGGCGGACCTCGCTCCGTCTATGAGGAAGGGGCCCCTAAATGTGACGCTGGTATCTTTGAGCTTGATCTGCCCATCCTGGGTATCTGCTACGGCGCCCAGCTCATGATCCAGGAGATGGGTGGCGTGGTTGCACCGTCCCAAAAACGGGAATTTGGCAAATCCATTCTCGATATTAAGTGCCAGGGTGGCCTCTTTGCCGGCCTTGGTGACAGTGATAAAGAGTGCCAGGTCTGGATGAGCCATGGCGACCGCATTGAAAAATTACCCAAGGACTTCACGGTCTCGGCCCAGAGTGAGCATTCTCCCTATGCTGCCATCCGCCATGAGAGCAGACCCCTGGTCGGCGTTCAGTTCCACCCCGAGGTGGCCCATACCCTGATCGGCACCGATGTCCTGCGCAACTTCCTCTTCAAAATCTGCAAATGTCAGCCCTCGTGGACCATGGGCTCCTTCATCGACACCACGGTGGAGGCCATCCAGCAGAAGGTGGGCAACGGCCAGGTACTCTGCGCCCTGTCCGGTGGTGTTGACTCGGCTGTCACTGCGGCCCTTATCCACCGCGCCATTGGCGATCAGCTCACCTGTATCTATGTCAATAACGGCCTGATGCGCACCAATGAAACCGCCTCCCTGCTGAAATTCTTTGACCAGACCACCCACCTCAAGGTCATTGATGTCAATGCCACCGACTATTTCCTTGATGAGCTCCAAGGCGTTATTGACCCGGAGATCAAGCGTAAAAAAATCGGCTTTGGATTTATTAAGATTTTTGAGGAAGAGGCCAAGAAGCTTGGTGATGTGAAATATCTGGCCCAGGGCACCCTCTACCCCGATGTTATTGAGAGTGTTGCCCTGGACGGCGGCACGGTCATTAAATCCCACCATAATGTTGGCGGCCTGCCAGATATTATGAAGCTCGACCTGATTGAGCCGCTCAGGGAGTTATTCAAGGACGAGGTTCGCCTCTTGGGGTTAGAGCTTGGCCTGCCTGATGAGGCTGTTTTCCGTCAACCCTTCCCCGGTCCCGGCCTGGGCATCCGCATCATGGGGGAGGTCGACCGGCAGCGCCTGGATATCCTGCGCCAGGCCGATGTCATTGTCCTGGAAGAGATGAAAGAGAGCGGCTGGTATAATAAGGTATGGCAGTCCTTTGCCGTGCTGCTGCCCATCCAGACCGTAGGCGTCATGGGCGATGAACGCACCTATGAAAATGTTATTGCCCTGCGCTGTGTTGACAGTCTTGATGCCATGACCGCTGACTGGTCCAAGCTGCCCTATGAGTTGATCGGCCGCATCTCTAACCGGATCATCAATGAGGTTCGCGGCGTTAACCGGGTGGTGCTTGATGTCTCCTCCAAACCACCCAGCACCATTGAATGGGAGTAAGGTCAGTAGCTGACCTGCACGGTAACAAAACATGGGGAGTGTCCCTTCATTCGATGACCTGCCGCCCTATCAGCGGCAGGTGTCATATATAAACAACTCAACTTTTCCACTTGCACTATCTTGTTAAAATTAGGCATATAGGCATTGATGAGGCATATTGATTCCCGATTAAAGGTAACGGTTCGAGGTCCTTATACCCCAGGGCTATTTCCCTGGGGGCGTCTGAACAGAGAGCATCCATAAACCGTGACCTGGACCCTTAACGGTGAACCTTAGCACTACATAGTGTCTGTCCATAAATGGCCCTTTCGCCAATGGGGAGAGTTGCGTACACAATAAAAGTTTAGACAGATAAAAACCTTAGCCAAACTTACTGAAACCATGCTTAAAACTGGAATTTACGTTGATGCCGAAAACATCCGCCTCTGTGGCGGTTATGGCATGCGCTACGACATCCTGGTTGATCTGGCCAACGCCAACAACTCAATCATGTTGAGGGCCAACTCCTATCTCGCTGAGGATAAAAAAAGTACGGAAGAAGACCCTGAGTACCGCAACAAACTCTACGCCTACCACGACGTCCTGCGCAAATGCGGCTTCAAGGTCATCAAAAAATATGTCAAACATTATGTCGATGACGAAGGCGTGGTTACCACCAAGGCCAATGCGGACATGGATCTGGCCATTGACGCCATTCTCCAGTGCCGCAACCTTGACCGCATTATTCTCCTCACCGGCGATGGTGATTTTATCCGGCTGGTGACAGCCCTGCAAAACAAGGGCTGCAGGGTGGAGGTTATCGGTTTTAATAATGTCAGCAATGACTTACGGGAGGCCGCCGACATTTACCTCTCCGGCTTCCTGATTCCGGGCCTACTCCCCTTTTCCAACGACATTGAAGGCGACAACTGGCACCGCGGCACCGTGGCGACCTATAAGGCCGACCGTGGCTTTGGCTTCTTCCGTTATTATGTTTTTGGCGACAACGGCCTCAAGGCCAAGACCGTCTTTTTTCACTGTTCCAAGTCCGCCCATGAGCAGGAGGCCCATATCTTTGCCCATCACGGCAAGATATTTGAGTTCCAGATCGTGCCCACCACACGGGACTCGGCCAAGGTAGAGGCCCAAAATATCCGCCTGCTGAACGCCGACAACTATTAATTTGAGAAGGTGAGAAGTAAGAAGTTGTGAAATAAGGAGAAGGAAGATTCTTAATCAAGAAAAGCATCCTCCCAGATGGTGCTCGAAGCCTTCGCGTATCCCTTGCAGGGCGCCTTATTCTCAGCTTCCAGATTCTCAACTACTTATTTCTCAAATTCTTATTTCTCAAAAAATTCCTTTCCTGCGCCACTTGGTGTAAACTATTCCAGCTATCCCTTCAGATTCTGAGGGGTTATCCCCCATAACATTAGCAGCGGCCACCGACACTAAGCAACCCTGACAAATCATCCACCCTATGCCCATGAAAACTTTGAGCCCCCATGCTGTTACCGATCCCCAGGTTGCCATACGTCTGCTTGACTGTATCCTGCACATTTCCGACACCATGAACGGCAACGAGCATCCTTCCGAACAGAAGATGAATAAAATCCTTGACCATATCCTGGGCTACCTGGGAGCAGAGCAAGGTTCAATCATGATCCTTGAAAGACGTCAGCTGGTTGTCTGTGCCGCAACACGTCAGCAAATTATTGGCAAAAAACAACCTCTGGACGCAGATCTTGTCGCCTCATGGGTGGCCAGGGAGGCTGAGCCCCTCTTTATTGAAGATATTTCCAAAGACAGCCGCTTTCCCATGCGTGGCGGCGGAACCTATAAAAAGAACTCCCTGCTCTGCGTGCCGATTTTCCATAAGGGCAAGGTAGCCGCCACCATCAATGTCACGGACAAGGCGGGCAACCGCGACCTCCTTAAGCAGGATGTTCAGCTCCTTCTTCACTTCAGCAGCATCATCATCTGGGGGCTGGTGCTCGAAGACCTGCAGGGCAAACTAACCAAGCAGCGCTCCACCCTTCGCAAACGCAATAAGGAGCTGCAGCACCAGCAGGAATTACGGAGCGAACTCTCCAGCATGCTCATTCACGACTTGAAAACCCCCCTTGCTGAGGTGGTTGCTAATCTCGACATCCTTTCTTACTCGATAACGGATGACAGCAAGGAGTTTCTGGAAGGGGCGCAAATCGGCTGTGACCGCGCCGTGCGCATGTTGAGCAACCTGGTCAGTGTTGATAAAATATCAGATGGCAAGCAGCAGTTGCTCGAGGAGAACGTCAACCCCGCTGCCCTTCTCACCGAGGCCCTCTCTTCCATTCGTGCCATTGCCCGCCTCAAGGATATTGCCATCGTCCACCATGAAGAAGATATCGACCTGCCGGTCTTACGAATTGATCGGACCTTGATCCTGCGCGTCTTTCAGAATATTCTCGCCAATGCGGTGAGCTACTCCAGCCCCCAGACAAAGATAACCGCAGGTATCCGCCTTGACGATACGCATATTGTCTTCATGTTTGTTGATGAGGGACCGGGGATCCCAGCCCAGATGAGCGAAACTATCTTTGATAAATATGCCCGTTTATCAAGCCAGCAGGACGCCCTGGTGGGCACGGGCATGGGACTTCATTTCTGCAGGCTGGCCACAGAACTGCATAAAGGCAGAATCTGGGTTGAGGGCTCCGAAGGACAGGGCAGCTGTTTTTTTGTGGAACTTCCCATCTAACAGCATATCCAGCCGCTATTTTCTTGAACATATGGACTCGATGAATTCTCTGACCCCACAAAACATGAACATCTTGATCGTTGATGACATGGACAATATGCGCCGTTCCATTCGCGCCATGCTCAAACTGATCAAATACGGGAAAAATCTCTACGAGGCCCCCCACGGCAAAGAGGCCTGGAAGATGCTGCAGGGAAAAAACCACGGCATCGACTTCATCATCTCTGATTACAACATGCCCTATATGAGTGGCACCGACCTCCTCCACAACCTGCGCAGCAACAAGCTGCTCCGTGACATTCCGTTTTTGATGATCACCGCTGATGCCAACAAGGAGGTGGTGGCAGAGGCCGCCGAGCACGATGTTGACGCCTACCTGACCAAACCCTTTGTCACCGCCTCCCTGGAGACTAAGATTGATGAGCTCCTTGACAAGACCAAAAATCCCGACCCCCAGACCAAACTCCTTAAAGAATCAAAACTGGCCGAGGAAAACGGTGATATAAAAAAGGCCATCAAGCTTGCCATAGAGGCCTCCAAGGCCAACCGCAACCTGTCGCGGCCCTACCGTGAACTTGGCCGCCTCTTTATTAAAATCAAAAATGTCAAGCAGGCCATTGCCCAATTCAGCCAGGCCATTGACCTAAACAGGCTTGATGTCACCTCATACCATTACCTGGGCCAGCTCTATCTACACCAGGGTAAACTGGACAAGGCCATTGATTATTACAGCAAGGCCATGGACATCAGTCCCCGTCACAGTGACCGGGCCTTTAAATTTGCCAACCTGCTCATCAAAAGAAACCTACCCAAAAAGGCGGAAAAGGTGCTGCGCCTGCTCCTCAAACATGACCCGAAAAACCAGGAAACCCTCGAAAAGATTGCCATGATGGCGGGCAGCAACGGCTTACCTGATCTGGCAATCAAATGCTATAAGGACCTGCTCAAACATGCGCCGCGGCGCCTCTCCATCCATAAACGCTTAGGCATGACGCTCCAGGAGAAGGGCCAGCATAACCAGGCCAGCGCCTATCTGGAAAAGGCGGCCCAAAAATTCACCGAGGATGTCGAACTTCTCATCGCCTTGGCCAGGAGCTATCTGGCCATGGATATGTTGGTGAGGGCCGACAGGTGCGCCAGCAAAGCAGCCCAGCTAGACCCGGAAAATCGTGAGGCAAAAAGTATTCTCACCCAATGCTAAGCCATGCACCTACGACCCAATGCCATATGACCGGGTTATCCAACCCTCACCCTCCCACCTAGAATCACAGCGATATACGAAAAACCTTATAACAGCAGACAAGACAATGGCACAGAACCTGACGCTTCTTCTCACCATACGCACCATTACCCAGCAGGGTGAAAAGGTATTAGGTAACCGCTGGCTCCCCTTTGTTGATTACCTGCGCAATGAATTACGGGGCCATGGCATAGAATCTGCGCTGAGCAGCGATGAACTCCTCGTCTTTACCTTTCCCCAGGGCATTGAGGCCTTCACCGTTCTCCTGGACGCCCTGCTCAACTGCAAAAAAGAGCATGATTGGCAGTCTGCAAGCGGCCCCTGTCCTCTCCAGATTACCTTGGGCATGGTTCCCCCCGGAGATGTTGACCTTGCTGACCTGCTGCCAGCCAGCAACCTCTGGGACGCCTTGCACCAGGAGGTCATCTATATCACCGCAGACCTTGAAAACATCTGGCCAGCAGCCCTTGGTGATCTTGACCATTTTCCACCCCACAGGATCCAATCGGATGGCTCTGGTCTCAGCAGGGTGATATTCTTTGACCATGATATCGGCAAAAGACCAAAACTCCTGGCCCTGCGGGCATTACCCGTGGCCGGCAAGGGGGAGGAATGTTTTTACTGTGGCATGAGATCCCATCACGCCTCCCTCTGTCCGAGCAAGTCGTTGGCCATGTCTTCCTGGGCCCTTACTGACGCCGGCTACCTAACCTTTAGCGACCTTAACACCCTGTACAAAGAAGTTTTCCCTGAGAAACAAGCCCTTGTTGCCGAGCTTGCCTCCGGCGTCAACACCGCCCAGATTCGCAAAAACCCCCAACTCCTGACCTTCATCTCTTTTTTCGACATTTCCGTCATCTTCCAGCCACGTTTTCTCTGGAATTTTGCCTTCTCTGGCTACAGCCAATGGCAATCCATCTTTCTTTCCGACCGGCTAAAAATAGACAATCGCAACCTCCACTTGGGACTGGATTGCCTCCGGGTCGGCCAGAATGAACAGGCCCTGGACATCCTCGAAAATGAAAATACACGTAAGGACGGTTCCCGTTTTACCGCCAATATTGGTCTCGCCTTCTGCTCCCTGGAGTTAAACCGGTCAAACGACATGGAGCGCTACCTCAAGGAGGCACGCAACCTCGCCCAGCATACCCGGGAAGTTATCTACTGCAACCTGCTTCTTTCCCGTTTTTATGAGCTGCAAAAAGATTTCTGGAATGCCAGAGAGGCGGTGGCCAATGCCTTAAAGGCAGATTACGACTGCCTTGACGTCCAATACCGTCGCATCCAACTTGCCGTTCGGGAAGGTTTAAGTGACCGGGAGTTCAAGCAGTTGCGCGGCTTGATTGTCGGCCAGAAAGAAATATTCATCAAGGCCCTCATTGACACCCAACTTCTGCCCCTCCAAGGTCTTATTGAAGAGATTCTCAGCCAACAACATGCCGTCATTTCCCTTGATGCCCAGAAAAATTTCAAAAACGGCCAACAGGAGGTGCTGGCCTTGGAGGTGTGGCTGCCTGAAAATGATCGCCGCCGGGATGAAAACAACACCACCCTGGAACAGTTGGAGAAACAACTGGAGCTGGAAAGCTATTTTGACCTTCTTGACGTCTCTGAACGCAGCAATGGTCTGTATTTTAACTGCCGGCGATTGCGCAAGGATTTCTCCGACCGCACCATCCAGGAAATCCGTCAATTGACGCAACAGCTGGATGGTTATCTTACCTTCTGGAAGGGATACAGATACAAAAAAATCTTTAAAAAATTCCAGCCGGCCCTCCTAGCCACCATCAAGAAAAATAAGCAGGCCCATTCCCTGGTCAAGGAAAACAAAAATGAATCAACCCGCAAGGCCCTATTGCTTTGCAAAGAGGTGCGTCATGACTGCACCGATATCAAAAAGGAGTACGATCGCCTCCTGTGGGTACGCACCACCTTAAACGGCCTCAAGCTTTTTGCCAAGAGACTGGTCATCAGCGAACTCTGTATCATCACCTTGCTTGTCTTGATATTACCCTTACTGGCAACATCCTTGTCCGGCAACCCATCCTTGTCCTGGATTGCTGAACTAGCCGCCAATAAGGACGTCCAGAGAAACACCATCATCATCTCCACCCTCTTTGTCGCCCCCTTTATCTCCCTGTCCTGGACCATGCTGGATCTGCAGAATAA
>JAUVQZ010000256.1 GCA_030597865.1 Pseudomonadota bacterium
AGGATCTTGGCCAGGGCGATGCGCATCTTCCAGCCGCCGCTGAAGGATTCCACCGGCCTGTGATAGTCGTCCGGGCCGATGCCGAGGCAGGTGAGCACGGTCTGGGCCCTGGTCTCCAGGTCATAGCCGCCCCGGTGCTCAAACTCCTGCTGGGCATCGCCGTAGCGCTCCAGCAGGGCGGCCATCTCGTCGTCGGTCATGGACTCGGCCATGGCAGCCTCCATCTCCTGGAGCTCCTGGCCCAGGGCCATGACCTGGGCCACGGCAGACATGGTCTCCTCCAGGGCCGAGCGGCCGGCCATCTCGCCCACCTCCTGGGAAAAATAGCCGATCACTGTCTTCTTGCCACAGGAGATCTCGCCGCTATCCGCCGATTCCTCGCCGGTGATCAAGCGGAAGATGGTGGATTTGCCGGCCCCGTTGGGGCCAACCAGGCCGGAACGCACGCCGGACAGGATCTGAAAGCTGGCAGCGGAAAAGAGGATCTGGCTGCCGTGCTGTTTGCTGATATTGGTCAGATGGATCATGGTGAGTCCTTAGGGGCCGTCAAGAAATAACTGGGGTATTATTATTCATTTCGTTAGGGCCCCTTATGCCGTTCATGGCCTGGTAATGTCGCGCTTATGTTTGAACAACGGCCTTGAAAAAGGGCGGTTTTTAGCATGCCAGCCCCGGCACTGCAAGGGAATAATCCGTTGACCGCCGGTGCCCGACAATCATTATATTAATGTCGTAGTCGTGCAAAACAAGATCGCTAATCCGATCGTAAAGAGGCACCACGTGCGATAATAAGTGCAGAGTTCCCTGGACATCTTAGTCAGCTAAGGAGCAGTTAACTGTGATGCTCAGCTATCTTGGCAAACATCTGCACCAGTCCGGCGCAGAGGGTGTAGATGGATTTGATGTGGAGATTAGTGTTGCAGCAGGCGTCAAAGAAGATGGTGAGCTTTGATTGCAGGTCGTCCTCCGGGGCCTGGTAGCAGATGAGGATGGGGATTTTCGGTAAGGGGTAAAGGATCAGGGCAATATCCGCCTCGTACCAGTCAACGGCCCTGCCCATAAACAGCGTAATCAGATCAGCCAGCAGGTCCGGGTTGTCGTCGGCCAGCTTCCGCAGGGGTTCTTCGCAGCGGCTGGTAAAGAGGCCCTGCCATTCAATGCCCCCTTTGATTTCCCGAAATGATATCCAGCTGCCGCTAATCTCCGCATGGCTCTTGTGGGTGATGTAGGAGAGGAGCGGGGCCTGCACCCAGGGGATGATATGGCATTCCGAGGTCATGTTGCCCTGGTGATCCAGGATGAAATCCTTGCCCAGGGAATTGATGATGATGGTCTCTCCCTTGATGGTGGCGCCGATCCGGGGGGCAACCTTGGCAAGATCAAGGCCTGCCATCTTCTCTTGCAACTTGTCGATAAATTCCGCCTGGTTCGTCTCCTTGGCCTCGGGGCTTTGATATTTGGCGGAAAAATCAGCCAGGCGGCCCTGGTCAAGGTCCGGGCACTCCTTGAGCCTCTTGCTGCCCCCTACGATTGCCGCAGCAAAGGCCAGACAGGAGGGGAGATGGCATTTGCGGCAATTGGTCTGCGGCAGGATCTTGTAGAGATCCAGGGGCGAGAAGGTGGCTTTTGACATGGTGGCAGGGTAATGGAGGAAAGGAGAAAGGGCAAGGGGGACGGAGGGCCAAGGAGGCGATAAAGGCCTCAGCCCTTGATCACGGCTAAGGGGCGCAGGGAAACCACCACCTCCACCAGGTCCAGCTGGTCGTCAATGACCCTGTCGATGTCTTTATAGGCACCGGCCGCCTCATCCAGGTCGCGGCGGGAGCGCAGGGCATGGATAATGCCCTGCTCATCGAGGTTGCGGATTTCCCCTTGCAGGTCAAGCTGGCGTTGGGCCTGTTTACGCCCCATCCGGCGGCCGGCGCCATGGGAGCAGGAGTGGAAACTTTCCTCATTGCCCTTGCCCCGCACGATATAGCTCGGAGCGCCCTGGGAGCCTGGGATGATGCCATACTCGCCGGCCTGGGCCCTGGTGGCCCCCTTGCGGTGCACCATGACTTTTTGCTGATAATGGCTCTCCAGGGCGGCATAGTTATGGGCGATATTGATAAAGGAGCTAAAGGTCACCGGGGTCATGATGCGCTGGAAGACATCCTTGACCCGCTCCATCATCAAGGTGCGGTTGGCCAGGACAAACTCAACGCAGTATTCCATCTCGGCGAGATATTGGCGACCCTCCGGCGAGTTCAGGGGCAGGAAGGCGAGCTGCCACTTGGCAGGAATATTCGAGCCCCAGTGGGCATTGAGCTGACAGGCCAGCTTATTGTAGAAGTTGGCAACCTTGAACCCCAGATTGCGGCTGCCCGAGTGGATCATTATCCAGATATGGCCGTCACTGCCCTTCTGGATCTCGATGAAATGGTTGCCGCCGCCCAGGGTGCCGAGCTGGGTCCGGGCATTATTGTACTCCTGGTGGACAATGGGCAGCTCCGCCAGGGCCAGGCCTGCCGGCGGCCGGGGCATGAGTACGCTCTTTTGTTTCTTGTGGTGATGCTTAAAGCCAAGGGGCACCAAGTGGCGAATACCCGCCATGATTGCCTTGAGCTTATCGGTGCTGATGCTGGTGAGGGAGGTCTGCTGGGCGCACATGCCGCAGCCGATATCCACCCCCACCGCGTTGGGAATAATGACATCATGGGTGGCCATGACACCGCCAATGGGCATGCCATAGCCCAGGTGGGCATCCGGCATAACAGCTATATGCCCATGGATGAAGGGCAGGTTGGCCAGGTGCCTGGCCTGCTCCAGGGCCCCCTCCTCAATGTCGTCGAGCCAGAGTTTGATGGGGAGCTTTTCGCTCCGTATTTCTTTTTTCACCGTTGGACCCTCTGTGCTCCTGTCACGGCCAGACAAAGAGGACTTTTCGCTGGCCGTGGCCCTGAAGATGGAGATCCCCACCATCATAGGTGATGGGGAGTTGAACTGCTGTTGTTAAAGAATAGGATGAACCGTGCTGGCAAGTCAACAGGGCCATTGTCGTGATGGCTATAATGGCTTCGGGGTCTTGGGGCTGGATTTGGGGGCAAATCTTGAAAGATCAGCTTTTTGCCGGCGCACGATCCGTTTTCTTCTCCTTCTGCTGGCGATCGGCAGAGGGCAGGCGCAGGTCCATGGCCATGCCCTGGGTGGAGAGGATGAGCATGCGCGGTTCATCATCGATGCGCACCGGCTGGGGCAGGATACGCTGCTGGAGCAGAGTCTGGATCTGTCTGGCCGTCAGGGTCACCCCTTTGCACTCCGGCTCAAGGACAAAGGGACACCCCTCCTTCCAGCCCGAGCAGCCGTAAGCCCTCTTGCCCTTGACCACCTCTTTGCCGCAGAGCGGGCAGCTGGCCCA
>JAUVQZ010000291.1 GCA_030597865.1 Pseudomonadota bacterium
ATGGTGCCGGTCACCACATCGCCCACGGCTATTTTCTCCCTGAGGGCCTCCCTCATCTCTGCCTGCTCCTCTTCTAAAAGGGCGCGGCGGGAAAGGATGATATTACGACCATTTTCCTTATACTCAATGATCATAAAGGGCAGGGTCTGGCCGACAAATTGACTGGAATCACTCACCCGGCGCAGGGCAACTTGGGAATAGGGACAAAAACCGCGGGTGGTGCCGCCAATTTTCACATCAAAACCACCCTTGATCTCCTTGGTGATCTCACCATCGATGGGGATGCCGCCCTTATAGACCTGTTCGAGATGGGCCAAGGCAGCCGCCCCACTCATCTTGGTGGTAAAAAGCATCTGGCCCTGGTTGGCGGCCAGAAAATAGGCGGTAATGGTATCGCCCTCTTTCACGGTGGGCTGACCATCATCGCCAAGCATTTCAGAACAGGCCAGGGCGCCCTCACTCTTGCCGCCAATATCGAGAAAAATCCACTCCTTCTCAACCCGAACCACCTCGCCATCCACCTTCTGGCCGGGCTCGATCTTATTGCTCTCAACCTGAGAAGACTCAAACATATCGGCAAAACTTTCCATGGACTCTGTGCCACCTTCTTTTTCATCTGTCATCGAACTATCCTCATGTTCTTACTCTGAAGTATCAGGGAAAAAGGCCTCACCAATATCGACCCTTTCAATATTTTTCGTTGCTGTTTCAAAAATGACAAAGCCGGGCTGTTTCTTGCCGCCATGTAAATCACCTGGATTAACGAGGAGGCAGTCGCCAATCTTCTCAACGGTATAGTTATGGGTATGACCGCAACACACCACATCAAAGCTGCCCTGCAGGGCAATGCCCCGGGCGAGCTGGGGATAATGATTAAAGGCGAATTTAACACCACCCGCCTCCACCGCACCCAAGGTGCCATGGTGGGTAATATTTGCATATTTGGTCCCGCAGGACTGGGAGATCAGATGCTGATCGCCGACATTATTGCCATAGACAAGATGGACAGCACCTGAAAACTCGGCGAGCTCTATGAGCATAAAGGGCGAAATAAGGTCACCGCAATGGATCATCATCTGCACCCCATAGGAGTTACAATAGATGACGGCTGATCTCAGGTTGGGAATATGATCATGGGTATCAGAAAGGATGGCAATACGCATTGTTTTAAAAAATTATCAATTATTTAAGGATAGATGCCAAGGCATCTAGAAAAAGACGGTTGTGGTCGATGTTTTTGAGGGAAATACGAAAATAGCTATCATCCAGGCCGTCAAAACTTGCGCAATTACGAATCATAATATTGTGGGCAAGCATTTTATCAGCCAGGGCACCGGCCCCCAGGGTCGTTAAGCGACAGAGAATGAAATTAGTCACCCCCGGCACCACAGTCAGGCCCGGCAGATCCTGCAGTTCATTAACAAAGGAGGGCCTTTCCCTTGCCATAAAGGCCAAGACCTCACGGACATAGGCATCACCCTGGCTGAGCAAAAATTCTCCGGCAAGCTGGGCCAGGCGATTAACGCCCCACGGCCGGCAGCGCGCTGCCATGGCCTGCATATTCTTTTCAGAGCTGACCATAAATCCCAAACGCAGGCCCGGAATACCATAAATCTTTGAAGATGAACAGAGAACAAAGAGATTTTCAGGCAGATCATCACTGACCAGGGAAGGCTCCTCTGTGAAGGGCAGGTACGACTCATCAATGACAAAGGTGGTCTGCGGATGCTCCGCGATAAAGGCCCGTAAGGTATCAGCCGCAACAAGATGACCGGTGGGATTATTCGGGTTGCAGAAAAAGAGAAGTTCACCCCCCTTGAGGGTATGGGCAAGGGCAGTAAAATCAACGTCAAAATCAGGCGGCTCAAGGCTAAAACCCTGCCAAGGCAAGCCTGCATAGTCACAGGCCAGCCGATAATCGGAATAGGTCGGATTGACAATAATAGCCTTTGTATAGCGACCCATGGTCGGCAGGTCATAGATAAAATCCGTGGTACCATTGCCTGCCATAACCTGCTGGTGGCGGCAGCCGTTATGATCGGCAAATAAGGAGCAGAGCGAGGCGCTGGTCGCCTCCGGCAGATAGCCGATCTGGTCAATCCCCTTTTCAAGAACCCCCCTGAGGCCCGGCACCATGCCAAGGGGGGAGAGATTGCTGCTCATGTCG
>JAUVQZ010000141.1 GCA_030597865.1 Pseudomonadota bacterium
GAGGATTGACGACGCCCTGGTCGACAAAGAAAATGAGGTCATGGAGGTTTAAACCCGTCTTGCACCCTGCCCCTGACAATATCCCCAAACATATTGCCATTATCATGGATGGCAACGGCCGCTGGGCCCAAGCCAAGGGACTCATCCGTCTTATGGGCCATAAGGCCGGGGTCAAGGCCGTAAAGGAGATTGTCGAGGCGGCCCGGGAGATGGCTATTCCGGTACTCACCCTCTACGCCTTTTCCACGGAAAACTGGAACCGGCCCAAAGACGAGGTCTCCGGCCTCATGGCGCTGCTGAAGAATTATCTCCAAAGCGAGCTGGATTCCATGCTCAAAAATGACATCCAGCTCCGGGCCATTGGTGACCTGACAGGATTACCCGCAGATGTCCACGACATCCTCACCAAGACCATTGAGCGGACAAAGGGCAACAAAGCCCTTATTCTTAACCTGGCCTTAAACTACGGAGGCCGCAGCGAGTTGATCCAGGCCATCAAGCACATCGCCCATAAAGTCCAGAGCGGTAAACTGCAGGAAGACGCCATTGATGAAGAGCTGGTAAGCTGCCATCTCTACACCGGCAATCTTCCTGACCCTGATCTCCTCATCCGCACCGGCGGCGAGGCCCGCCTCTCTAACTTTCTGCTCTGGCAGGCCTCCTATGCAGAGATCTATTTCACCGACACCCCATGGCCGGAGTTCAACAGGACAAGCCTAAAAAAGGCCATCTCCGATTACCAGCAGCGCCAACGGCGCTTCGGCAAAACCGGAGAACAGGTATGAGAACCAGGATTATCACCGGTGTTATCATCCTCGCCCTCTGGTTTACCCTGCTCTATGTCGGACATTATAAGGCATTCTGGCTGGTAATGACCCTCTTTGGCATGGTCTGCGCCCATGAATTTTTCACCATGGTCCTGCGGGATAAGGAAAAAAAACTGCTGCCCCTGGTGGTTCCCCTGGCCGCCATTCCCCTCTACGCCACCTTCAACCCTAACCTGGAACACCTGGCCGCCGGTATCTTTTTTGCCGCCCTGGCCGGTTTCCTGATCACCCTCTACTCCTACCAGTCCCTGGCTGAACCCTTCACCTTTCTGGGCAAATATATTTTCAGTGTTGTCTACTGCGGTTTTCTCCTCGGCCATATCATCCTGATCATGGGTCTTGAAAAAGGGGGCTATTGGCTCATTGTCCTCACCGCCATTACCGCTGCCTCAGACAGCGGGGCCTATTTTATCGGCAAATCCCTGGGCAAGACCAAACTCTGTCCCCATATCAGCCCAGGCAAGACCATTGTCGGCTTTAACGGCGGCATCGTCTGCGGGACCTTAGGCGGCATGCTCCTGTCTGCAATTTTCTTTCCAGAGATTTCCCTGGTGAAGATGGCCATCTGCGGGGCGCTGCTCTCCGCCCTGGGCGTGGTGGGCGACCTCACGGAATCTATTATTAAAAGGTCCACCCACACCAAGGACTCGGGAAAACTCCTGCCCGGCCACGGCGGTTTTCTGGATCGGAGCGACTCCATGCTCTTTTGTGCCCCAACCTTTTATTATATTCTCACCTTCAACCTGCTTTAAGCAGTTGCCACCATGACCCTTAACATCTCCCTGCTCGGCTCAACAGGATCCATCGGCACCAACGTCCTTGATGTGGTACGCCAATACCCTGGCAAATTCCGCATTGTCGGACTGGCGGCCGGCAATAATATCGATCTTCTCCGCGATCAGGTTGAGGCATTCCACCCCCAGCTCGTCTCTGTTGCCACCCAGGCAGGGGCAGCCAAACTCCTGGAGATGCTGGGCCCCCAATGGCAGGACAAAATTGTCCATGGCCGGGAAGGCGCCATTGCCGTGGCCACCCTTGGCGAGGCCGCCACCGTGGTCTCTGCCATTGTCGGTGCGGCAGGACTGCTGCCGACCCTGAGCGCCATTGAGGCGGGAAAGCATATCGGCCTTGCCAATAAGGAGACCCTGGTCATGGCAGGCGACCTGGTCATGACTGCGGCCCGAAAAAACAAGGTCAATGTGCTGCCCATTGACAGCGAACATAATGCCATCTTTCAGGCCCTTGCGGCAGGCCAGCGCCGGGATGTCCATAAAATCATCCTCACCGCCTCAGGCGGCCCCTTCCGTGAAAAAAGCATGGAAGAGCTGTGGAACGTCTCGCCGGAGCAGGCCCTGTCCCACCCAAACTGGAAGATGGGCAAAAAAATCTCCATCGATTCCGCCACCCTGATGAATAAGGGCCTTGAGGTCATTGAGGCCCGCTGGCTCTTTGACATCAAGGTCGAAGATATTGAGGTGGTGGTTCACCCCCAGTCCATTGTCCATTCCATGGTGGAGTTTATTGACGGCTCGGTGATTTCCCAGATGGGTGTGCCAGACATGCGTATCCCCATTGCCTATGCCCTCTCCTACCCGGACAGGCTGCGCATAAACCTGCCCCGCCTCAGCCTTATCAAGGGCCAGGATCTCAGCTTCCACGCCCCGGACTTTAAGAGATTTCCAGCCCTGAAGCTTGCCTACCAGGCCTGTCAGCGGGGTGGCACCATGCCCACGGCCCTTAATGCGGCAAATGAAATTGCCGTGGATGCCTTTCTGGACGGCAAAATCCGTTTCCCTGAAATTGCCCTGGTGGTTGCCGAAACCCTGGAACGCCACGAAACAACAGAAATTAAAGATGTGGAAACCGTGCTCCAGGCCGATCTCTCTGCCCGCATGCAGGCAGAATCGGTGGTGGAGGCCCTGGAGATGCGGAGTCGCCAAAAACGAGGCCTTGATCTCCCCGGGCCTGGGGTGCCGGTTGCCTAATTCAGGCAGGGGATGATGGAATTATTGACCTTCACCCCTGCCCCGGCAATCCCTTCGTTCGCTCAACCTCCCTGTGAAGGAGAGCGGCATTAAAACTGACCTTCTCCAGCCACAGCATAAATAAAGATACCCAAACCAGGATTAAGTGGAACCCTTATCCAAACCGGGCGTCATAAAATATTAACGCCCCCTTTCTTCTAACTAAACCACGTGCAGCCCCTATGACCACGACCTTTGCCTTTATCCTCGTTCTCGGAATCCTTATCTTCGTCCATGAATTCGGCCACTTCATTATCGCCAAGCTCTTTAATGTCAAGGTTCTCAAGTTCTCCCTGGGCTTCGGCCCCAAGATGTTTGGCAAACAGATCGGCGAGACCGAATATGTGGTTAGCGCCTTTCCCTTGGGCGGCTTTGTCAAAATGGCCGGAGAAAATATTGATGAAGAGGTGGATCCCATTGACGAGGAGCGGGCCTTTTCCCATAAACCGGTATGGCAGCGTTTCTGCATTGTCCTTGCCGGACCTGCCTCCAACCTGCTCTTCACCATCTTCCTGCTCAGCACCATATTTATTGCGGTGGGCCTGCCCATTCTCGGACCCTCCACCATGATCGGCGATGTCTCCGAAGACGGTGCCGGTGCCCGGGCCGGCCTTGCTGCCGGAGACATAGTCAAGCAGATCGACAGCCAGGAGATTGGCGACTGGTCCGAGGTCTATTATATAGTCACGGAGTCAGGTGGAAGGTCCATGGCCATTACCGTGGAGAGAAACGGTGAGACCATCACGGTGCAGGCCGCCCCGGAAGAGGTGGATATCAAAAACGAGTTTGGCGAGGTCACTGGCCAGGGTTATCGCCTCGGCATTGCCCGCCACATGAATGTTGAATTTGAACCAGCCTCGTTCAGCGAATCCATTGCCGCCGGTTTCAACCAAACCGTGGAGATGACCCGCAAAACACTGCTGGGCATCTGGAAGATGGTACAGCGTATTATCCCGGCCTCTGAGATCGGCGGCCCCATCCTCATTGCCCAGATTGCCGGTAAACAGCTACAGTCTGGCTGGCTTGATTTTTTTTACTTCATGGGATTTTTGAGCGTCAACCTTGGCATCTTGAACCTGCTCCCCATCCCGGTCTTGGACGGTGGACACCTTGTCTTTTACTCCCTGGAGGCGGTTCGCCGCAAACCCTTGCCCCGCCAAATCCAGGAAAAAATGCAGCTCATCGGCATTGTCCTGCTGGTCAGTCTCATGCTCTTTGCCTTTTACAATGATATTGTCCGGGTGATCACCTCCTAACCATGGCCCATGTGAAGAAAAATATCAGCTGGAGCCAGCCGCTCATCCTGGCCATTGACAACTCCACCATGTACGGCAATGTGGCCCTGACCTCCCCTGACGGCCTCCTGGCCGAGCGCATTTTGCTGTCGCGCCTCACCCATTCCAAGAGGTTACTGGCCTCCCTGGCGGATATCCTCACCGAGAGTGAGCTTGACTGGCCCCAGCTCGATGCCGTGGCCATCTGTCTGGGGCCTGGGAGCTTCACCGGCCTGCGCATTGGTCTTGCCACGGCCAAGGGCATTGCCATGGCAACCGGCCTGCCCCTTATCGGCATCAGCAGCCTGGACGGCCTGGCCAGCCAGCTCCCCTTTGCCAGCCAGCAGATCTGCCCCATCCTCGATGCCCGCAAGCATGAAATTTACGCCGCCCTTTATGGGAGCAGCGCCAGCGGTGAGGTAGAGCGGACCAGCGACTATCTGGTCATGCCCCCAGAGCAGCTTGTCGAAAAAATTGACCGGCCCACCATCTTTGTTGGCGACGGGGTCAACGTCTATGGCGAATACCTTAAAGAAGCCCTTGGCCCCAAGGCCCTCTTTGCCCCGGAGCATATCATCTTCCCCAGGGCCGCCGCCATCGCCAAACTGGCCCTCAGCCACTATCATAGAGAACAATTTCTCGACCCGGCCTCGGCCGTCCCCCACTACATCCGGGCCTCAGACGCCGAAATACAGCGCCAGAAAAAACTCAACCCCGCCAAATAGCACTTCCCGCCGCAGCCGCTGTCCGCAAAACCACACCTATCTTTTGACAAACCCCCTGCAAAGCCCCTATACTTTGCACAGACACATCCTCCTACTCCATAAACATAAGGGTGGCTTGAATAATTAGACTTTTCGTTCAAGATCAAGGCATGCGAGAAAATTTACCGGAGGCGCCCCGAAGGAAGTGCCCTTGGGGTGCATATAGTTGATATCGGAGTCTTCACTTCGTTTCGCTTACCTCCGAGGATAAATTTTCGAGCATAACGCAGAGATTGGACTAAAAAGCAATTATTCAAGGTGCCCATAAATAAGGCCTGCCCATGCCTCGAAGTGGCCGTTGCCAGAAAACATCTTCCATTTCAACCTTGGCCTGCTTTTTTCTCCTGGCCATTCAGCTACTCTTTACCCTATCGACACCATCCCCCCTTTACAGTCAGGACAAGGAACCCGTCAGGATCGGCGTCCTTGCCAAACGGGGTTACCAGCAGGCCCTGCAGAAATGGTCGCCAACCGCCTCCTATCTCAACCAGGCCCTGCCAGAAGCCAGCTTTGAAATTGTCCCCCTCAATTTTGATGAAATCCGCAGGGCCGTGGCTGACCAAAGCATCGATTTTGTCATTACCAACAGTGCTTATTATGTCCAACTGGAGTTTGATCATGGCACCAGCCGCATTGCCACCCTGAAAAATCTGGTCAATGATGTGCCGGAAAAACGCTTTGGCGGTGTCATCTTCACCCGGGCCGACAGAGATGACATTTCTTCATTTCAGGACCTGGACAACGTTAAATTTTATGCCGTGGACCAGGCCTCTCTGGGGGGCTGGCAGATGGCCTGGCGCGAGTTTCACAGCCACGACATCTCGCCCCAGCGTGACTTTGCCTCCCTAACCTTTACCGGCACCCACGACAAGGTCGTCCATGCCGTGCTCAGCGGCAAGGCGGATGCGGGTACGGTGCGCAGCGACACCCTGGAGCGAATGGCCGCTGAGGGTAAAATAGACCTGGCCGACCTCAAAATTATCAATGAATCCTCCCCAACCATACCATTCTCCTACCTTTGCAGCACCCGGCTCTATCCGGAATGGCCCTTTGCCAAGCTCAGGCATACCCAGGATTCTCTGGCTGAAAAGTTAAGCATCGCCCTGCTCTCCATGCCACCTGACTCCGCAGCCGCCCGGGCTGCCTCCATTGCCGGCTGGACCGTCCCCCTTGATTACCAGCCTGTCCACGAACTCATGCAAGAGCTTCACCTGGGCCCCTACCAGCGCCGTCTTGGCCCCATTACCTTAAAAGATCTCTTCCGGGAGCATAAACTCAGCGTTATCCTCCTTGCCCTGCTCCTTACCCTCCTTCTTTTATGCCTCAGCGTCCTTTTCCGCCTTAACCAGAGGTTGCACCAAACCAAGAATGACCTATCAGAACAACTCATCAAGGTGAGGGGGGCAGAAAAGAATTACCAGGAGATCTTTAACGGCACCAATGAGGCCATCTTCGTGCATGACATCAGCGATGGCGCCATCCTTGATGCCAATCAGGCCATGTGTGACATATACGGCCACACCCTTGCTGAGGCCAAAGAACTCAGCATGGGGGATCTCAGCTCTGGAGAATACCCCTATAACCAGGAAGAGGCGGCCCGCATTATGGGCCAAACCCTTGCAGATGGTGAAAAAAACTTTGAGTGGCATGCCAAAAAGAAGGATGGTTCCCTGTTCTGGGTGGAGGTAAACCTCAAACCAGCCATTATTGGCAGTCATAAAAGGCTCCTGGCCGCGATTCATGACATCACCGAAAGAAAAAATGCCGAAGATGAGTTGCGGCGCTACCGCCTGCACCTGGAAGAAATGGTCAGGGAGCGCACAGTTGATCTGCAAAAAAGTGAGGCCAGCCTTGCTGAGGCCCAGCGTTTGGCCCATCTCGGCAGTTGGGAATGGCATATTAATGACGGCAGCCTCTGGTGGTCGGAGGAGACATACCGTATTTTTGGCGTGGATGTGGAGGAATCCCCTGTTGACTACGACTCCTTCCTTGCTGCAATTCATGCCGATGATCGACAGGCAGTTGTCCAGGACATTGAAGAAGCCCTCCATGCCAAGATGTATGACATTGAGCACCGCATCGTGCGGCCGGACGGTGCCATCCGTATTGTCCAGGAGCGGGGCAAAACTATTTTTAGTGATACCCACGTGCCACTGAGGATGGTGGGATCTGTACAGGACATCACGGATAGAAAAAAAAATGAGGCTGAGCAGCAGGAGTTGAGAAACCAGCTCAACCAGGCCCAGAAGCTTGAGGCCATTGGCACCATGGCCGGTGGTATTGCCCATGACTTCAACAACATACTTGGTGCCATTAACGGCTACACAGAACTGGCCATTATAAAGTCAGGGGAGGAAAATGAGGTTACTTCGCTCCTGGGCAAGGTCCTGCAGGCCGGAAACCGGGCCAAGGATCTTGTCAATCAGATTCTCACCTTCAGCCGTAAGGAGAAATTACATCGTCAGCCCATTGCCATGGCCGCCATCATCCAGGAAAGTCTGAAGCTTTTGCGGGCAACTATCCCCACCAACATCGATTTACACACCAATATCAAGGCGACAGACAGTAAGATCATGGCCGATTCCACCCAGATTCACCAGATAATGCTCAACCTCTGCACCAATGCCCATCATGCCATGGAGCAGCAACAGGAAGGAATTTTGAACATAGACCTTGTGGATGAGGAAATTGATAGCCCGCAGGCCCAGGCCACCAACCTAATGCCCGGCTCCTACGTCATAGTGACGGTAATCGTCAACGGCTACGTGATCAGTCCTGAGATCATTGATAGAATCTTTGATCACTTTTTTAC